>JBOHUW010000265.1:0-3126 GCA_050734895.1 Candidatus Dormibacteraceae bacterium
GAGCAGAATGCCCTTAGGGTCGTAATATAGCCCCTGGTTGAGCGGATCAGAATTCTGCTTGATTGCATCGAAGACCCGGTACCGGTTCAGGGCCCCCAAGGCATTGGCCCACAGCATCAACGATGCACCGGTGCCCCGGATTTCCGGGTGCTGCTCACAGACAAGCACCTCGAATCCGACATTACGCATTGCCAGGCCAGCGGTGAGACCGACTATTCCACCACCGACTACTATCACTCGAGTCATGTCCGCATTATAACAGCTAGCTGTCAACTTGACAGATGGCTGATATAATGGGGGCATGTTTCCATGTTATGTATCCTCTTATGCGCAATGACCAACGATTCATCCCCGAGCAGCGATGGAATTGATCTGGACATCGTCCGGATCGTCTGGCAGGCAGAGAACGCGATCGACCGGGCGCTAGACCGTGCCCTCGCACCACTTGGACTGACGACCACAATGCAGGGGACGTTGCGGCTCATCGCCGACCAACCAGGTATCTCCGCAGCCGACCTAGCCCGCTCTGCACGGGTGCGCCCCCAGACCATCGCACCAGCCCTAGCAAGGCTGGAGAAGAGGGGCCTGCTGAGACGAACCCCACATCCGATCCACGGGCGGGTTATCCAGCTCTGGATAACCGAGGCCGGTCGTCAGGCCTTGCGGAGTGCATCGGCTGTCCTGGCAACCTTCGAAGATGCGTTGACCGGGCATCTGGCGGCGACGGAACGCAAACATCTGATGGCGCAGCTCCAGGATCTCCGATACAGGGCAGAAGCATGGGAACGAGAAGCGAGCCGGTAGCCGATTCGATTGGAACCGTCCAGGCCTAAGTTGTAATGCCCACGGACATTGTTGACACGGGATAGTAGGAGGAAGATCGCCTAGGGCTACCGGCCAGGAACGATTATGAGTTTCCCCCGCACATGTCCTTGCTCGCTGGTGCGCTGCGCATCGGCTGCTTTTTCCAGCTGATAGGTTTGGTAGATCGGTACGGTAAGCTTATTTTCTGCCGCTAGTGCAGCTGCTGTTGCAATCCGGCTCGCTGCTCCCTTAGGAGCAGCAGATATAAAGCGTACACCCAGATCGGCCGCTGAGGAGTCGGCGATGGTGACAACACGTTCGGAACCCCCAACCACATCTACCAAAGCGGGAAGCGAGCCTCGCCCCGACGCATCCAGCGCCGCGTCAACCCCTTTCGGAGCAACCTTTCGGATCCGGTCGGCAAGCCCTTCGCCATAGGTCACCGGCATTGCGCCAAGCGAGCGGAGATAGTCGTGATTTCTCTGGCTAGCCGTTCCAATTACATCGACTCCAAGGCTCTTGGCAGCCTGAACCGCAATAGTGCCGACACCACCAGCCGCGCCATCAATCACGAATGTTTCGCCAGCTTGCAAGCCCAGTTCATCGAACGCATAGTAGACCGTATTGGCGGGAATCGGGAGGGCAGCGGCTACCTCCCAAGGCACCGAGGAGGGTTTCGTTGTAAGTGCCTCGACGGGAGCCAAAGCAAGCTCGGCGTAACCGCCGAATCCGATCGAACCGAGAACCTCGTCGCCGATGGCGAATTCAGTGACTCCCGGGCCGACCGCGTCGATTACCCCAGCCACATCTCCACCCGATACGGCCGGAAACTCTATTGAAATAAACTTTGCCGCACCACTGCGAATCTTCCAGTCGATCGGGTTTACCCCGGCCGCACGAACGGCTATGCGCACCTTTCCCTGGCCCGGAAGCGGTATTGGAAGTTCGACTAACTGCAACACATCAGGGCCGCCATATTCGGAGAACGAGACTGCTCGATAAGTTCCTGTCACCGATTTACTCCTCAACGATTTCTTAAAAACTACTTAGCCTCATGCCAACATTAAGCTATACGCTTGTTTTATGAAGTATCCCCAAGATGCATCTATTGCCTGCTCGCTAAATGACATACCGGCAAGGGAACAGGAATGGCAAGTTGTAATGCATAGAGGGTTGCGAGCGAGGCTTGCCATCCCAAATGGAGTATTGCTCGAATTCAATCCTAACCTTGAGGACACTCACAAGCTGCTAGATCTGATCGCCTAGTTCGGGCGCAGATGTTGGATGAGAGTTTGTCTCTCCTAGCTAGTTTCTGGTCGGGTGAAGCTGTCCATCACCATGGCAAGCACTACCAGGTAGAAGACGTCACTTTCTTGCCTAAACCGGTGCAACAGCCTCGTATTCCAATCTGGGTTGCTGGTTGCTGGTTGCTGGCCGGGTTCGGGCCCCTTCCGCCGTGCCGCTCGGTGGGATGGCGTGTTCCCTATACGTATCGAGGCAACAACAGGACTTGATCCGGCGATAAATGGTCCAGATTCCCAAATTAGGCCGGAGGATATCCGCGAGGTCAAGGCGGCTGTGCTGAAATATCGAACCGATCCTGCTCCATTCGAAGTAATAGTGGCCGGCCGAACCTCAGAAGATCCAGCAGCAGCCCGAGCTCACCTCGAAGAGCTAGCGGCGGCTGGAGCGACCTGGTGGCTGGAGAGTGCTGACCCTTCGCTGGGCACCGACTATGAAACCTTCCGAAGACGAATCCGACAGGGACAGCCGGGTAACACCACCTAGAAAGAACTATAACTGATATTTGTATTGGCATAAAAATTATTAGCTTGACATAATTTTACACCCCGTTATGATTATCAATCAATAGGCTGTGAGTGTTTGCTTTCATCCTTTGTTTTATCTATGGAGGTGGTTCAATGTTGGCAAAAGCTATTACTAGCGTAACTCGGGCTCCTAGGCTCTTAACTTTAGTTTTAGGGTCAGTCTTCTTGGTAGCGGCTCTAATTGTTTTTTCCCCAACTAAGGTGTCCTATGCCGATACCAGTTGTGGATCCTTCAATCCAAACGCCTACGTTTGGGCTGCTGCCGTCAAGGTGCGGACCGGCCCTCATCTGTCATCTACAGCAGTCGGAGAGTGCGGACCTAGCCCTATCAAGGTTGATTGCGAATCAGACGGGGATGAGGTAACGTATGGGCCCTACCGTAATCACTGGTGGGCTTTTGTAGAGTCAAATCTAGGCGACATTCACAACGGTTATATGCCAGCCATCTTCATCAAAGGTGGTAGTAATGACAATCCTCTACCAGGTGTTAGGA
>JBOHUW010000266.1:0-3119 GCA_050734895.1 Candidatus Dormibacteraceae bacterium
GGCCAGGTCAGACCCCTTCCTAAACACTTAGCTGAGGCTTTGCGCAGAGCTAGAGAGGAAGCGGGTCTGAAGCAGAAGGAGGTGGCTGCCCGAGCTCAAATTGGACAATCAACCCTCTCCGGGATAGAAGTTGGGAAACGTTCACCTGGCCGGGAGACCCTTAACCGGTTGAGGGTGGTTTTGGGGCTGAGCGACGAGCTTTATCTAGCACTCTTGAAGCACGCCAGCCCCTACCAAGAGCCGTTACCCGAGCAACTTGCCAGGCTAGCCGCACTGCCCTTGCGGTGGTACGAGATGGCCGATCGCAAGCAGCGCTCACGGCGAGATCGAGAGCGGGGGATGCGCCCCCAGAAGGGCGGCCGCTTCATTCGCAACCAACGCTTGGGAATTAGACCCGGGCGGAGAGGAGGCCGACGATGAGCCCAGCCGCAACCGAGAATCCTCATCTGGTTCTCGGCTTGGCGCCGACTGCCGAGCCCGAGGTAGTCCAGGGAGCCTACAAGGCGCTGGCGTTGAAATATCACCCCGACCGCAATGCCAGCGGGTGCCAGCGGATGAAGGCGATCAATGCCGCCTACGAGGCGATAAATGATCCCCGGTGCCGCCGAGAGTGGCAGAGCAGGGAGCAGTCTCGAGAACAGGCTGGCCGAAAGGAGCAAACCTCTTCCTGGACAGCGCCTCCTTCGTCTTCTGAGAACAGCTCGAGTCTGCGTTGCCGCCATCACCCCTACTGCCAAGAGCAGGGACGGTGCTCCAGCTGCGGGGCGGCGATGTGCAAACTTTGTCGTGGCTGGAAACGCAGCCTGACCTTTAAGCCCATCTGCCTCGACTGCCGAGCCGGCCAGCTGGAGGCCCAGCTCGCCGCTCTCTTGGGGACCCTTGTCGGTGGAAGTCTTGCTTGGGGGCTAATTTCGCATGGCCATTTCGGCTCTGGATTGCTGCTCTCCTACCCTATTGCTGCGCTACCGACTGGGTTGCGGCTGTGGAATCGGGTGATGGCAAGCGCCCACGGAAGGCGGCTATCAGCTCGCCTTAAGAATTTGAATTTAACTCCGCAGCAGCAGTGGTTGTTGAAGATTATTCGCTGGCTGTTGCCGTTGCTCACCGGAATGTTGCTCTGCCCTATGGGGCTGGTGGTCACCGCTAGCTTGCTGGCGCTGGAGATCCACCGCGGCGGCTACGGCATTAGCTGGTGGAGAGCTCTGCCCGAGCGACTAAGGCTTCGTCTGGCGATCTGGCAGAGGTCGTTCGCATGAATCAAGGAGATGAGCCGATGTAGGGCGATATGACAGCGCCTTGAAAAAAAGATGTGGGGAGGCGGCCATTCGTTTGACGGCGAGCCGACCGCCTACCCCAACCATAGCCGCGGCTAGCCGGAAATCCCGAGCTAGCCATACACGAGGTGTGTAATGAAAACACTACAGAAGTTAATCAATCTTGTGGGCTCCACCCCAATGGATCTCCACCTGCAATGGATCGAGCGGCTGTATCAGCTCTCCGAGCAGGCCTGGGATGATAATCGCTTCGCTCAGGCGAACGAGCTCTCGCGCCTAGCCGAGGTACACGAGCGAGAGTACAGAGCATCTCACGAGGAGGTGGCCGCATGAACCATAGATATCGACTCCATCTGAGCGATGAGGAGATGGATGCCATCGCTGCCGGGGCCGAGTGTCTGCAATCGATAGCTCACCGATTTGAGGAAAAGCCTCCTGAAGATTTGGTGCAGCGCAAGATTCATCAGGCGCTGCTACTCCTCGGCCTCTATCGACGGGCGTGGATGGGAGATCAGGGCCAATGAATCGGGAGATTGTGCAGATCAGGCTGGTGGGGTCACCGCAGGCAGTAGCCGCGGTGGCCGGCGAGCTGGAGATCGGGCTGGCGGTGATCGATGACTCCGGCTCATTCGCCTGCCGCCGAGATCGGGCAAGGGTCCGTCGCTGTCTACAGGTGGCGGTGTCGGAGAGCGAGCTGGGAGAAGTTGGTTGATGGGATCAATCGAGCGCGATTACCTGGCTTTTTCAGGCTCAGGGGAGGGACTTGGTCAGCCGATCAAGATATCAGAGCAGGTGGAGACTCCCTCTGTTCCGGTGGCGGCGATCGTAGCGCCTGATGAATTCGAGTGCCGACATTGTGGCGTCAGGTTGACTCCCTCCAAGCCCGGCCAGCCAGGGCCGAGGGCTCGATTCTGCTCTCCGGCTTGTCGCGAGGCTGCTCGGCTGCGTCGAGAGCAAGGCCTTTTGGAGTCCACCCCTCGCGTTCGCCCTGGTGGTCGCCGCCGGCTGCGTGAGCGGCTGATTACCGAGGCAGCGTCGTCGTGATCGCTACTCCAGCTGTTGCAGTACCACCCCATGATCTGGAAGCTGAGGCTTCGGTCCTGGGGGCTATCCTGCTTGATGGCAGCGCAATCGCCAAGGTGGTGGAGATCATCTCGGCCGAGGATTTCTACCGCGAGAACGCCGGCCAAATCTACAGGGCGGCTCTGAGTCTTCATCAGCAAAGAAATCCGATAGATCACATCACTGTCTCGGCCGAGCTGGAGAAGAGAGGAATCCTGGAGAAGGTCGGTGGCCGATCTCATCTTGCCCTCCTCCAGGAGCAGACTCCGACCGCGGCGAACGTCGAACACTATGCCCGCATCGTCAAGGGGCTGGCCACCAAGCGGCGGGTTATCGCCCTGGGTCAAAAAATAGTGCAGCTGGGTCAGGATGAACTCCTCGATGCCAGAGAGGCGCTGGAGACAGTTGGTGATCCTCTGCGCCAGCTCGAAACTGAAGCTCTGGGGTCGGGAGATCCAAAGCATGCATCTCAGACCATCCGAATCTCCGAGGTTGAGCGAGAGGAGGTGGAGTGGCTCTGGTGGCAGCGGCTGCCCCTGGGCAAGGTTGTCGTCCTCGATGGCGACCCTGGGCTGGGTAAGTCCACCCTTACTCTCGATCTAGCAGCGAGGGTGAGTACCGGTGGTCAGATGCCCGATGGCACAGACAGTATTCTAGGCGGAGCTGGGGTGGTCGTTCTTTCCGCCGAGGATGGCTTGGCAGATACCATCCGACCGCGGCTGGAGGCCGCCGGAGCCGATCTGGAGCGAGTAGCCACCTTCAAAGTGAATGATGAGCAAGGAG
>JBOHUW010000267.1:0-3109 GCA_050734895.1 Candidatus Dormibacteraceae bacterium
GATCTCCCCACCGTCTGTCAAATTCTCTATAACCGCCTTGGAGTACATATGCCGTTGGGTTCGGATGCCAGCGTGCTCTATGCCCTGGGGCGGACGGGAGGGGGCTTGACCGAACAGGATCTCAAAGTTGATTCGCCTTACAACACTCGGCTGTATCCCGGATTGCCCCCCGGTCCGATCACCAGTCCGAGCCAGAGTTCGATCCGCGCCTGCGCCTCACCACCCAACAATGACTACATCTTCTTCTTCTCTGATCCCCACGGAGTTACCCACTTTGCGACCACCACCCGAGAGTTTTTGCGTCAGCAAAGTCAGTATGGCGTGGCGAATACTGGTCGTTAGATGATTGCTCAGAAGGTAGTGCTGTTGGGTCAGGGCATTGGCTATTCGGCCAGCCCGGCGATGCAAGCCGCTGCCTTTGCCGCGGCCGATTTGGAGTGGAGCTATGAGCTGCTCGATGTCCCGCCAGAGCGGTTGGCGGTCACTCTCTCTCAGCTGCGTGAGGAGCCATTCGTCGGGGCTAATGTGACCATTCCGCACAAGGTGGCGGTGATGAGCCGACTGGATGAAATAGAAGGTGAGGCGGTGGCGGCTGGAGCGGTTAATACGATTCGGCGTGAGGGGCAGCGTCTGATTGGTTCGAATACTGACGTGGCTGGTTTAAGAGCGGCTCTGGCGACGGTGGGGTTGGACGATTGCCGAGGCCGGGTGGTGGTGTTGGGAGGAGGGGGCTCGGCGCGGGCGGCGGCGGTCGCCCTGGCGGGCGCCGATCTAACCTTTGTCGTCCGTCGCCCTAGGGCTGCGAAGGAGCTGCCAGGTGAGATAGTGAGCTGGGAGGATGCGGGGTGGAAGAGTATGGTTCGTCAGGCTGACTTACTGATCAATACCACCCCTTTGGGACGACAGGGGGAGCTTCCTGTGGCCTTGGCCGACTTGCCGGCTGGGGGCGCGGTCATCGATCTGGTTTATGTGGCCGGGGGGACTCCACTGATTAGATGTGCTGCCCAGGCGAGGCTCAAGCGGGAGGACGGATGGGGCATCCTGCTGGCCCAAGGAGCGGCGGCCTTTACCACCTGGACGGGGCTACCTGCGCCCCTGGATGTGATGCGTGCGGCACTGCCTTGCTAATTTTGATTTGGGCGGTTGCCGGGATTGTGGTCGGATTTTTGATCTGGCGATTTCAGCTTTGGTTGACTCATCGTGAGGAATTGAAGGGAAGTCGGAGCTGGCCGCTCTATGGGGTGATGGTAGTTGTACCGCTTCTATTTGCTCTGCTGGCCCGACAGTTGGGATGGGGGTCAGCGCTCCTTATTCGCAGCCTCTGGATTGCTGTCTTGGTGCAGATTGCCAGCTTTGACCTGGAGTATCGCCTGATCGTCGACCGGGTAATGCTTCCGGCGGTGGGGTTGGCGGTGGCTTTGATCCCGCTGACCCCCGGTTTGAGTTGGCGATCAGGCCTCTTGGCGGCGCTCATTGCCGGCTTGATTGCGCTGGGAATAGCCCTGCTCGGCGAATGGATTTTCAAGGCGGATGCGCTGGGTTTGGGAGATGTTAAATTGGTCGCCTTTATCGGTCTGATTTTAGGCATGAAGTACAGCTGGACAGCATTGTTGGTCGGGGTTATCTTGGCGGGGGTAGTGGCCGGAGCCCTGCTCCTGCTTCGCTGTAAGGGTTTGCGAGATACTATCGCCTACGGGCCGTTCCTGGCGGCGGGAGCTTTACTGGGGCTCTTTCTTATGCCAAGCCAAGGTTGGTAAACTCTAATTAATCTAAGATGCCCCAGACTCCCCTCCTCGATTCCGAAACCCTACTGCTAAGAACCCAGCGTCACTGGGCATTGCTGATCAATCGGGCCTGGAAGCCGGTGATTCTATTCCTGCTGGTAGTCGTCTTCAACCTCAGCTTCAACTGGTGGATGAGATTTTTGAGCTCCCTGACGGTTAACGGTGGGCAGTTGATGCTCCAGCTGGGCCCAATACTGCCCGAGGTTCGTCTGGCGGTGACCCTTCTGGTGCTCTCGGTGGCCGGATTCTGGCTGGTGGCGAGCTGGGATGAATGGTCGTCAATGACCATCACCATAACCGACTACCGACTGATTCGTGATACCGGCCATGTGCCGCACCAGAGTTATGTAATCGGTTTGGATCGAATCCTTGACGTCAGCACCTTCCAAACCCCGACCGGTCGGCTGTTGGACTACGGAACGATCAGGGTTAACGACTCCGATTTGGGTCTGGATTTCATTCCCCAACCCCAGCGCTTCGCCGAAGAGATCTTCATCCACGTCACCAACCTGCGCAAGGGGGGAGCCACCCCGCCGCCCGGGGAAATTGAGCTGCTGGCGATGGAGGCCCAAGGGGGGAAGTAGGGGCTAGGCTTGCCTCGCCCGATATAGATTTAGCCCCATCCTCATTTTTATCCCCCGTGGCTGGCTAGCGCAGCGGCCAGGGCCACTATCAGCTTTACAGCCGGGCTTGTACTGGGTGAGGAGTTTCTGGAGGATGACTATTATGGCTTCAAGTTCGGCTGTTCCAGTCAGATTTTTTACGACGATCAATCTCGGAATTGGAGTTATCGAGTTGTCATCCCTCGCATAGTGGGAGGTGGACAGACTACTCTTGCTGGGGCACGCAGGGCAGCCGCAGCGGCCATCGCCTTTGCTTTGGAAACCGAGCCTGATATGGATGATGCAAATGAGGGCCAGATCGAGTATCTGAAGTTTGCGGTGGGGTAGCACCTGACAAATGTCAGGTTACTTCCCATTTTTATACGAGTGTCTTGAAATAGCCGCCGGAACGAAATAATTATTGCAATAACATAGGGATTGGTGTAGCTAGCCGCTACATTCCGCTCGATCAAGTAATCTTTCCCCATGAGTGCCCCCACAGCTCTAGCCCTGATTGGCTTTATGGGCTGCGGTAAATCCGTCATCGGTCAGTTGGTGGCCTCCCAGCTGGCGGTCCCCTATCATGATCTCGACGCCATGATCGAGGCTCATTCGGGTCGAAGCATCAACGAGCTCTTCCGTCGCGGTGAAGCCGAATTTCGGTCGTTGGAGAGTGAGCTGCTGCCCCAAGCCCTCCAGCCAGGAGCAGTAGTGGCCCTGGGC
>JBOHUW010000268.1:0-3101 GCA_050734895.1 Candidatus Dormibacteraceae bacterium
AGATCCCCGGCGATCTCCCCACAGGAGCGCCATAGCAAAGCCGATCCTTTACCTCTCAATGACCGGCTCATCTCTGCTCGCCCTCATCTGGCTCTCCTGCCGAGATTCCTCGCACCGATGGGCCACCGGGAATAGCCGAGGAGCAGGCATTTATCGCCTCCACCAGCAACCTGTTCACTGTCTGGATTGAGCCCATCAGCACCAGGGGAGTACCTAGCTCGTCCGATGACAAGAAGTCGACCGCTACAGAGCCTTCCTGAAAGGACTGCGCCCGCACCAAATCGCCCTTTTCTATGTACATGTGGGTAGTTGGCCTCATCTCTCCTCCTCGCCCGAGGGCCTATCCAGTTTTGAACTCAGTTCGGCTACGTAAGCTTCGGCCTCATCGGCCAGCTCCAGCGTTGCCGGATTATTCAGGCCTATTCGGCGGTAGACATCGGCTTTGGATCGGAAGAAAGCGATCTCTTCTGGCACCGACACAGGCAGGCCGGCGCGACACCTAATACGCAGACCGATCGACCAACACCACAAACGGGCAATATCAACGGCCGGATGCTTGACCAAATTTTGGTAGTTCATGCCACATCTCCCCTCGGGAGCCAAGCAGCAGCCTCTCGCGAGCTACCCACCACCAATGGAAGACGCGCACGTCTGGGCAGCTGAATGACCTTAGCCACGGTAGGGGCCTTTATCGATCTTGCCTGCTCCAAACGTCGACGGCGGTCCTTACCTCCCAGTCCCTCCGGACCATCCTTCCAAGTCCTGCTCATCTGGATACCTGCCTTGAAAACAGGCACAAAGTGTTACAGTTAGGCATAAGAAACCTCCTTTGGTTTCATCTGGCCATCCCGGTTTTGCTGTCCAGGCGTACGGGGTGGCCCTCTTTTTACTTCAACTTCTTAACGTTTCACTTCTTATTTTCTTGCCTTCGATCACCTCCATGCCCAAAGCATAACATAATCGATTACGAAAATCAAGAAATGATTACGTTTTATTTTTCAGGTTCGATTCTAATCTATGCAGGATGGCCGACATGTTATCTCCAACGGCAGCCCAGGCCCAAAGTTGGTCGAAAGTGTGTCGATAAAGCTCAACATCAGCTGCGTCACTGACTGTAAAATTCGAGCCTAATAGTCCTATAACAGCAACCGGATCACTATTAGCGCAATCATCAAACAACACAAATCCGTGATAGTGCCATACTGCAGCCTCGATATCGACAGGGATTATCCCTATCTTTACGTTGCTAAGAGTTGACACTTGTCGCAATCGATCAAATTGACTCAGATATACATTTGCCGGGCCAATGCGCCAGCGAAGGGACGCTTCCGCAATGATAAATTCAAATTTTCGATCCGGCTCATAAAGAATGGATTGACGATCCATACGAACCGACACTGCGTCTGCAACATCTAATCGAGCTGGCTCGCTCTCAAGAAATACACGACGAGCATATTCAGCTGTTTGAAGTAGCCCAGGAACTAACAATGGCTGATAAATACGAATCGTATTTGCAGTTTGCTCAAGAACAGCAACCTCACGCTGTATACCAGCTAATCCATCAGGCCATCCACGCATGGATTGACGCCAAGTCGCCATTTCATCGATAGCTTTCTCCGCGTGTTCAACCAGTAATTCAACCTGATCTTCAGTAAGACCGGTCGATTGTCCCCATAGCTTGGCATCTTTAGGCTTTACTGCTCGCCTGCCAGTTTCCAAGTTAACAACCTTGGCCTGACTACAGCCCATCTTCTCAGCAAGCTGCCTAGTGCTTAGTTTGGCTTCTTCACGAAGCCTTCGTAACTCGGCGGCCAGTCGCTGCCGTCCAACTAAAAATGCGCGCTGACCGCCGGTCACAATCTACTTAACTCCTCACCAGTGAAGAATTGCAGTATTCTTCAAAAGGCACAGATGCAGCCAGAGCTCGATCACGTTGAGATTTGCACTCTTCAATGATCGGAATATTCTGAGTTTGCCAATAATCAAGATAGTGACCTTCATCGTCGTAATGTATCAACACTGCTGTTGGATGATCAGTCTCGGTATCGAATAGCCAAAAATCCTCGTTTAGTTCTGTTAGCTCCGGATGATCATGACGATCTAAAATGTTAATTTTTTCGCCAGCCTTGATGTTGTCTTTATAGATTTCGAATTCAAACCTTGTGTAGTCGGTTAAGGGTAAATCCACAATCCGCACTCGACTACGAGTTTTACCTGCTTTGGTAGATTCAGCAACTTGCGTGTACCAATCAGCAACTTCCTGATCCCAAGGTGGCAGAATCCCCGTTTCTTTAAAACTAGCAAACGCCTTCGCTTCGAGATTAACTAAATATTGTTGACGAGTCTCTAGCCGAAAAGCACTATGGATAAAGTTTTCATACGGGTTGGCTAGAGCTGTATCAATCTCTTCGCGCAGCTCCAGATATGTTTCACGATCCATATATACATGACGTTCGGCTGGAGGAGCCTCTGCCATTCCGACGGCCGTCTACCTTATAACCTTGAAATACTATTTGCCCCTTTGAATCGATAAAAACTCTTGGACAAGGATCCTTAACCCCGCACTTACCCTTCTGCTTACGTGACATTGATTGGTACCTCCAGCACTAAGCTCCACCAGCTACACAATCTAGCATAATCGATTACGTTCAAGATGGCAAGGGCCTAATCATTTGAAGGACGGATGCACGACCAGTTACCATCAGTCCTCATCTGCCTTGAAAAAAGTAGACCCCTCCGATTTTTACCAAGGTGATTTTCGTCAGGTTGAGATTATTGGTTTTGAAGGCTCAGCTGCTGCTGCAGAAGGCTTCTACGTGGCTCGATCACCTGTGCTACCAGCGGGAGCTAACTGATATTGCTCAGCCAGGTATTTGATTACTGGCTCCCGCCGCCACTGCTCGGGAAGCTCTTGGCGATAGGTCGTAAGAGCCTCTTCAAATCGTTTTTGGCTCTTGATGGCAAGCGACCCTCTTAACGAATCGTCAAGAAAAAGAGTGTACTTATCCAAATCGTTGTTATGAATCGCCGCTCGCGCTTGCTGATTCACAATCTCTAATCGCCACCTTTCAGGCATGAGATTTGCTGAAGGATGCTGCAGG
>JBOHUW010000269.1:0-3099 GCA_050734895.1 Candidatus Dormibacteraceae bacterium
GGGTGCGGGTTACTACCTTGGTCAGCCAACGCCTGATCCAAAGTTTGGTTCGAACTTCTGATCAGTGAGGTGACAGTACGGACCATCTCCACCAAAGCCTGCTCCATCGCCAACCGTCGGAGCGATGCCCGAGAGGCTAGGAGGTAGGGTAAGCCGATCAATCCGAGTGCCAAACCACCCACCGTAGTCAGCGGAGTGCCGGCCCAAATCCCCATCGCTGCTCCCACCCCAATTCCGACAGCCCGTAGAATCATCCAGGCGCGCAGGTTCCAACCCATGCTCATCGCCTGAACTCGCTCCCGCTCCAGGAGGGGATCGAGCGAGCGATGAGCCACCCGAATGCTCGAGGCGGGCTGCCAGCCCAAAACCAGCGCCGAATAGAGCAGCCAGAGGCCGAGGATGAGAACTACCTCCAGGACCAGCTGAAGCGGGTTGGGGGAGAGCAGCAGTCCCATTAGATCGGCTCCGGTAGCTCAGCCATCGCTAACCCCTCCTGCAGCTTGCGACGCAGTCCGGGCGGAAGATCACCGATCAGCGCCGTCTCCCGTCGCAATCGACCACTCTCTGGATCGGTCCGATACACCCAGGCGACATGGCCCGGCTCCTCGCCCAAAGCCACCACTCCGCTCACCACCCGGCGACGGGAAGCATCGAAGGAGAGGTGGACTATCAGATCAAAAGCCTGATGAACCAGCCCTTCCGCCAGCAGGCTGAGATTGGCCGCCCCGCGATAATCGGGCGCCGCCATCACATACTGCACCGCCCGCCGGAGGGCGCGCATCGCATCATCGGCGTGGAGTGAGACCATCGATCCCTCATGGCCGGTGGTCGCGGCAGAGCAGACATCGGCCATCGCCCCATCTCGAGCCTCCCCCAGGACGATCCGATCGGGACGGAGGCGGAGGGCGGCCCGGACCAGCTGGCGCATGGTGATTCCCACATCTCCAGGCTCATTGGTGGCGGGAGCAACGGTGCAGATCTGTTGGGCATGGGGGTGCCAGGGATGGCCGTCTCCGCGATCATGCTCCAGATGCAACTCGGCCGAATCCTCGATCACCAAAACCTGCTCCTCGGCTGGAATCAAACCGCAGAGCACCCGCAGCAGAGTCGTCTTTCCGGTCGCGGTTCCCCCAGCCACAATTAGGTTGGCCTTACCGGTAACACAGCCGGCCAGGAAGCGAGCCACTCCGGCCGGCATCATCCCCGCCTGAACGTAATCATCCAGCGAGGAGAGGGCGGCAGCGGAGGGGAAACGAAGGGTGGCGATGACGCTGCTGTCACCGGTCACCACCGGCCGCTGGATTACACAGAGACGGAGTAGATTGCCAAGGTTGCCTTCGGCGATCGGGTGCCCCTCGTTGAGCTGGCGCTGACCTTGAAAACCGGGCAGCTGAATCATCCGCTCCCGAAAGAAGGTGAGCACCTCCTCGTTGGAGCTGAAAGGATTGCCCTGTCGACGCAGCAGCTGCTTCCGCTCGGGCCAAGTTAAAATCCACTCGTCCCACCGGTTGACGTGAATCTCCTCCACTCCATCGAGCAAATAGAGCAACCGGGAGAGGGGATAGAGGTAGGAAGCGCGGGTTATAACCGCCTTGGTCGCCGCCTCGCGAAAGGCCGAATCACCGGATAGCCGGGTGGCCGTCCCGGCATGAAGGTGGAAGAGCTGGGGCTGCTCGGTTGCCCGCTCCACGATGTGTTCCGCTAGACGAGGCAGCTCCTCCTCTCGGCGAACTGAGCTCCGGATATCATGCTCCTGGCGGAGACGCTGGATCGCGGTGGAGAGGGCCTCCGCCACCTCGGCCACCTCGGGAGCCAAATCAGGCCAGGCCACCTCGGGGAGGTTCACGGGGATTCACCGGTCAGCGCCAACTGGCGCGCTTCCAATACCAGCCGAGCCCGTTCAACTATCTGGAGCTGGCGAGCCAGGCTCGCTCCCTGCTCGACCATCGGAACCCCATCATCTTCCGCCTTGATAACTGCCCGCCGCGACCAGGGGATGACCGCCGAGAGCCCCAATTCGGGGAGGTTGGAGGCGAGGACACCTCTCAACTCGCCGCGCAGCTGGTTTTGTCTGGTTTCCAACAGCACCAACTCGGCCGATACCGGGCGAGCCTGTTGGAGCACCCGGATGGCCCGAATCAGCAATGCTGGACTATCCAACAGCTGAACCAATACCCGATCAGAGATTCGACAGGTCGCCTCGGCTGCCCGGACCGGTGAATCCAACCCGGCATGGCTCCAGGCAGCCCCCCAATCGATCATTACGAAGTGAAAAGGGGCCTTGGTTAGAGCATTTCCCTGCTCCAACTCACCGGCCAGGACATGGTTGGGTTTACCGCAAATCCCATTCAATCCGGGAACCACCGAGAGGTTGCGACGACTCGGTAGCTGAATCGCCTCCTGCCGCAGCATCTCGGCGCTTATCGAACTGATTCGACCGGCAAAACGCGACATCCCACGCAGCGAAAGCTGCATTTCGGGGAAATCGAGCAGATCAAACAGGGTGCCGGTGCCAGATTGATCAGCGTCGATCAGCAGCACATGGTGATCAATCGCCAGCTCATAGGCGAGGGCGAGGGCACTGGTGGTGACTCCCTGCCCATCTTTGGTTCCCACCCAGCTTATGACGTAGCTCATCTCTCTTATTTGGCCGCGCTCGCGGTCAGCTCGCTCACCGCCGTCGCCAAATTCACCGGATTCGCCAACGGAATGCCCGCCCCGCCGCTACGCACCGCCGAGAGGTTAGCCTTCTCCGCCTGCAGAACCATCCATGAAGGCTCATCGGCAACCGGAACCCAGACCGACGATGGGCTCTCTACAACCAGATTCCGGCCCACCTGAGAGGCCTGTCCATCACTCTCCAGGTAGACATCGATCTGATCGCCCGGGTGGAGTTGAGGAGCAAAGTTGAAGTTCATCGGGACCAGGACCAGGGCTGATGGGGTGAGATCATCCGGAGCCAACAGATGAGAAGCACTCATGGCGTGAGAAGCACGCTGGGTCCCCTGAAGCGGATTCCCTTCAAATATTAGGAAGGGAGTTCCCTCACCACCCACCCGAGTTGGTTCGACGTTGTCCGCCGTCAGCTCGGCCCCGGCC
>JBOHUW010000270.1:0-3099 GCA_050734895.1 Candidatus Dormibacteraceae bacterium
AGGATGATCCCAGGACGCTGACCGCTAAATTAAAATCCACTTACATCGGTCTTTGGCGAGCTGACGGAGAGTCGGAGATTTGGGTGAAGACTCCCGATCTTGCTCTTCACTCGCTTGACGATTTTGTTCTCCAGGGCCCCATGGCGATGAGCTGTGACCCTAGTTGCTCCAACTCGGCGGCAACCGCTCTCAATCTGCTTATCGACGCGGTGGGCGAGGAACTGGCGGCCTGCCCGAGATGTTGGGGCGGTGGCTATATGATCTACAACTTAGAGAAGGGAACGCAGAGACCTTGTGGCCCGGATGAAGCCTTGGAAGATTTTAATCCAGCAGAGCAAGTATTCACCTGCCAGTCTTGTTCCTTCGGCTATAGAGAGCTTTTTCACGAGGAGTTTATTTGGGAGGTTGTCGCCAATTGGGGTGATGAGTGGTCGATAAGCCGGGCTGAAGTCCTGACCTGGCTGGCGGAGCAAGGCAAATGATTCCGGCGATCACTGCTGGGCCAGCGGTCCTCTATCTGGGCGATGCCAGGGAAGTTCAAGAAGAACTTCCCTCGGCACCTGTCCAGGGTTGCCTCACCAGCCCGCCCTATTGGGTGATGGAATCAATTCAAGGGCAGAACACAGCTTTTTACCGGGCCGCTGAAGGATTTGGCCAGATGATCGAGATATCAGAGCAGATGAAGACTCCATCTGTTCCAGCAGCGTCCATCGTAGCGCCTGATGAATTCGAGTGCCGGCAGTGTGGGCTCAGATTGACTCCATCCAAGCCTGGCCAGCCCGGGCCGAGGGCTAGTTTCTGCTCGCCGGCCTGCCGTGAGGCTGCTCGGCTGCGTCGAGAGCAGGGTTTGCCAGAGTCCACCCTCCGTGTTCGCCCTGGTGGTCGCCGCCGGCTGCGTGAGCGTCTGATTACTGAGGAGGTAATCTAGAGATGAGCAATCTCGAAATCTCAAAACCATCTATACCTCGCTGCTCGGTGTCCTGGGGGGCGTGCCCTGAGCATGGCCGGACTATCAACAGTGGAGGCAAAAGGAGTTGGTGTTGCAAGAGCAACTTCCTCTGGGAGTACGCCCGCCTCAATCGACGCTGTCAGGAGTGGGCATCTGGGCGAGTCATCGATTCTGAGGGCGGCAAGGCGCTGATTTATTATGGCCACTATGTAGCTGTTCGTCAGGAGGTGAGAGGGGTTCGTTTGATTCTGCTAGCCGATGAATCTATTCAGCTGGCAACTCCCTCATGAGCTCCTCTCCTGCTCCAGCTGTTGCAACACCTCCTCATGATCTGGAAGCTGAGACTTCGGTTCTGGGGGCCATCCTGCTCGATAAGATCGCGATATCCAAAATCGTCGATATACTCACGCCCGAGGATTTCTATCGCGAGAACGCCGGCCAAATCTACAAAGCAGCGCTCTCCCTCTTTTCCGAGGGAGAGCCTCTAGACCACATCACCCTCTCGGCCGAGTTAGAGAAGCGAGGAATACTCGATAGGATAGGCGGTCGATCTCACCTCGCTACCCTTCAGGAACAAACTCCAACCGCGGCGAACATCGAGCATTACGCCCGGATCGTTAAAGGTCTGGCCACCAAGCGCCGAGTTATTGGCCTGGGGCAAAAGCTGGTGCAGTTGGGCCATGATGAACTCCTCGATGCTAGAGAGGCACTAGAAACAGTTGGTGAGCCTCTGCGCCAGCTCGAAGCTGAAGCTCTTGAGGCTGGAGATAAACGCCATGCACCCATGACCATCCGGATCTCTGAAGTCGAGCGGGAGGAGGTCGAGTGGCTCTGGTGGCAGCGGCTGCCCCTGGGCAAGGTGGTGGTTCTCGATGGTGACCCCGGACTGGGTAAATCCACCGTGACCCTTGACCTGGCGGCGAGGGTAAGTACCGGTAGTCAGATGCCCGATGGCACAGACAGCATCCCCGGTGGAGCAGGGGTGGTCGTCCTCTCGGCTGAGGATGGCCTGGCCGATACCATTCGGCCGCGGCTGGAGGATGCCGGAGCTGACCTTGAGCGAGTGGCCACCTTCAAGGTAAGTGATGCGCAGGGAGCAGAGCGATTTCCCGAGCTGCCGGCGGATATACCGGCCATCGAGCGAGTTATTGCAGAAATGAAGGCCAAGTTGTTGATCATCGACCCCCTGATGGCATATCTGGGGGGAGAAGTTAACTCTCACCGAGACCAGGACGTACGTAGAGCTCTGGCACCGCTGGCCAACTTGGCCGAGCGAGCTGGTGTGGTAGCGGTCGTAGTGCGTCACCTAAACAAAGCCAGTGGAGGCAGCCCGATCTACCGCGGAGGAGGCTCGATAGGGATCATTGGAGCGGCGAGAGTCGGGTTGCTGGTGGCCAAGGATCCTCAGGATGAGGAGCGCAGAATTCTGGCTCCGCTCAAGAACAACCTAAGCGCTTCGCCGCTCTCGCTGGCCTACAAGATGGTGGCCGGAGAGAAGGGTACGGTGAGGGTGGAATGGCAGGGATCGAGCGATCTGACCGCTGCTCAGCTGCTAGTGGTGGCGAGCAGCGAAACGGCTGGAGAGCGCAGCGCTCTAGAAGAGGCAGAGGCATTTCTGATCGAGCGGCTATCCAAGGGGCCGGTGCCCAGCAAAGAGGCTCTAGAGGATGCACGGGAATTTGGAATTGCCGACAGAACGTTAAAGCGAGCGAGGCAGGTTTTACAGGTGAAGGCCAACAAGCGGGGAATGAATGAAGGCTGGTGCTGGTCGCTTCCTGGAGTGGACGGTAGCATGGCCGCTGTGTCCATTAATCGTGATTCAGAGGAGTTGCCGAAGTTAGTTGAGGTGCAGCAGTGAGGCTTCGAAGAAGGCCAAGCAACCCCGAAGAGGACCAAGCTTGAGCTTGGCCCTCTTCAACAAAAATTGGCCGCCTTCGAAGAGGGCCAAGCCTGGCCTCCTTCGGGAGGTCGTGGCGGCCATCTCACATGCTGGACTTCCGGTCAGGCAAGCATCAATATGGACTCGATGCTCAGTCAATGTGATCAAAATTCCAGTCTAATTGAGCTATTTTACCGGTCCGCGTGGTTCAAATTCTTTTTTGGGTCGCGGAGGAGGATAGTTGATCTGGTTTTTCTTTACTCATCAGATC
>JBOHUW010000271.1:0-3078 GCA_050734895.1 Candidatus Dormibacteraceae bacterium
GTACAGCACATTCATCTGGACATTTTGGCTGATCTGCATACTGGGATCGCCGCCTACGAACAGGGGAAGTATGATCTTGTCGGCTACGGTGGCTATGAAAACTTCCCGCTGGCTGAGGTGCTCAGAATCAAGAATGGAGGTGGTGAAGAATCCAAGGAGTTAGTCCTGCAACCCAAGGGGCGCAGCACCTGGGTGAGCTTCAACGTCAAGGCGAATAGTGTTCGCCTGGCCAAGGGTCCCTTCACCGATGATCAGCCGCATGCCCAAGAGCTACGCCAAGCTTTTGCTCTGGCCGTGGATAAGCAAAAGTTGGCTCGCACAGTATGTGGGGGCTTGCTCTGTACGCCGGCCACCGGTGGCGTGATCCCTCCCAGCCTATACGGCTACCTTGGTGATAACGCCGATCCCTTGGCCAGGTTTGACCCCGGCCAGGCCAGACAGCTGCTGAAGCGAGCCGATCCGGATGGCTCGAGAACGCGTAACCTGACCTACACGTTTAACCCCGAAGCCTAGCAGAATAAGGCCACCGCCGAATTCCTTCAGGATCAGTGGCAGCGCAACTTGGGGGTGCATGTGACGCTCCAGCCGGTCGAGTTCGCCCGGTTTATCCCTGATCGTCTGGCCGGGCAGTATGTTCTCTCCCGCGATGGCTGGCAGCCGGTTTACAATCATCCCCAAGATTGGTTCGACTACATTTGGGGAAGCAAACCGGGTTGTTCGGATACCAGCTGTACCAGCGGCTACACCAGCCCTGCCTACGATGCCCTACTGGCCAAGGCGGATGCCGAACCGTTGGCGAAGGCCATTCCCGATTACCAGAACCTAAGTCGGCTGCTCATCCGGGAAGCCGTCTACATCCCGCTCTACTACACGGTCGGAACCTTCCTCTTCAAGCCCTGGCTGGAGGGGGCGGGGGCTAACACCGTGGTTGATTACCCGTGGGATCAGCTCAAGATTCACCAGCATTAGTTGACGATGATGCCCAATCTGGCCAAGTTTGGAACCCCCATATATCTCGGACAGCGGCTGTTTTTGATCGCCCTGACCGTGCTTGCCGTCTCCTCGATCGTCTTTGTCGGCATCCATGAACTGCCCGGAAGTGCCTTCGTCAGCGATCGGCTGCGGCCGGAGCAGCAGGCCATACTGCTCCATCAGTATGGCCTTGATCGGCCGCTCTGGCTGCAGTACCGAGACTTCATCGGGGGCCTGATCACGCATGGTAGCCTCGGCGTCTCGGTCGCCAATCGGGGGCTGCAGATAACTCCGCTGGTCCTTCGCGAAGCCACGGTCAGCCTCGAGGTGGGGGGGGTAGCCCTGCTCTTCACCATCGGCTTGGGGCTACTATTCGGGATCTTTGCCGCCCTGCATCAGAATCGCTGGGCCGATTATCTGCTGACCTCGATCTCGGTGATCGGCTACAGCGTGCCCAACTTCGTCGTTGCCGCCCTTCTCCTTCTCCTCTTTGCGGTACTTCTCTTCAACTGGACTGACCAGAGCTTCTACTACCAGATCGGTTGGAGTGGTACCTATGGCAGCCTGGGCGAGATCTGGCTGCCCGCCTTCGCCCTCGGTTTTCCTTACGCCAGCTACGTTACTCGTCTCATTCGGGGCAGCATGTTGGAGGTGATCAATCAGGATTACATCCGCACCGCTCGGGCCAAGGGGTTGGCCGAGCGCTGGGTGGTCATTCGCCATGCTTTGCGTAACGCTCTGATACCGGTGGTTACCGTGCTCGGGCCACTGGCCATCGGCATCTTGACGGGCAGCGTGGTGGTGGAGAATATATTTGGCATTCCCGGTTTGGGCAAGGAGTTTGTCCAGAGCATTCTCAGCCACGATTACAACGTGGTGATTGGGGTCTTCACCATGTATGCGGGGTTGGTCGGGCTGGCCAACTTGACGGTCGACTTCCTCTATCCAATCATCGATCCTCGGATTCGCCTCTGATGTCGGTTAATTTAAGCGCCGCAGCGCCGCAGCTCGGGACGCCCGCCGCGGGGGATAAGTCGGTCGGTCTCTGGCGCGATGCCGGCCACCGGCTGCTCCACAACCGGGTGGCGATGATCGCCGCCGGTTGGCTGCTGCTGGTCCTCTTGGTCGCCCTGATCAGCACCCACTGGACCCCCTACCCGATGGCCGAAGAGGGGTTGGCCGATCCCTACTCCGGACCTACCTGGAGCAATCTCCTGGGGGCCGACGATCTGGGCCGTGATATCTTAAGTCGCCTCATGGTCGGCGCGCAGATCTCGCTCCTGGTTGGGGTAGGAACCCAACTCATCGTCGTTTTGGTCGGGGTCACCTTAGGGCTGTTGGCCGGCTACTTCCGCGGCCCCTTCGACACCGCTCTCAGCCTGGTCATCAACATCTTCTACGGCATTCCGGATATCCTCCTGGCCTTGATACTGGTCACCCTCTTGGGCCGCTCCGGGCTGGGTAATATCATCCTGGCTATCGCCCTAACCCGCTGGATGGATGTGGCTCGGCTTACCCGCGGCCAGGCATTGAGCCTGCGGCAGCGGGAGTTTGTCGAGGCCGCCCGCTCCTGCGGCAGCGGCCCCTTCCGAATTATCTCTCGCCACATCCTGCCCAACGCCCTGGGTCCGATCATCGTCCAGGCTACCCTGGGCATCCCCCAGGCGATTCTCTTCGAGGCCTTCTTGAGCTTCCTCGGTCTTGGTGTCCCGCCGCCCACCCCCTCCTGGGGAGCGATGGCGGCGGACGGCATCTCGGCCCTCCGGCTGGCTCCGGAGTTGGTTCTGGCCCCATCGATCGCCCTCTCGGTCACCCTGATGGCCTTCAATTTCCTTGGCGACGGGCTGCGCGATGCCCTCGATCCGCGGCAGCGCCGATGAACCCGCTGCTCGAAGTTCGCGATCTCTCGGTTCGCTTCGACCTTGAAGCCGGGTCGGTACAGGCGGTGAGCGATGTTAACTTCTCGATCCAGGAGGGGGAGATAGTGGGCATCGTGGGTGAATCGGGTTCGGGCAAATCGATGACCGCTCTCTCCCTGCTCGGCCTGCTTCCTAAGCCGGGTCGAATCAGCCAGGGTGAGATTTTGCTAGCCGGGCAGAATCTGGT
>JBOHUW010000272.1:0-3077 GCA_050734895.1 Candidatus Dormibacteraceae bacterium
GCCGAGTCCGACTCACCTGGGCGGGAAAATTCCACCCCAGCCACCGGATACACCCGCCCACTGACGGGGCTGGAGCTGAGTGTAGCGATCAGAAGCTTCGAGATCTCCGGGGACCGGATTTGGCTCGGGGTGGGAGGCGGGGTAGTAGCCGACTCCAATCCGAAAGCCGAATTTGAGGAGTGCCGGGTCAAGGCCGCTCCCCTGCTCCAGGCAATGGGCGGCAGGTGGCAGTGAGCTCCGGCCTCCAGATTCTGCCCTCGGGATTTTTGAAACCCTACTCAAGATTCTGTGGGTTGCACACCTATTTTTTCAATGCTAAGCTGATTTTCTAGGGATAAGGGAGAGGGGAGCCGAGATGGCTCCCACAGGAGGGAGAGGGAGATGACCGCAGGAAAGACTGCGCTTATAATCGGCGGTGGAATTACCGGACCGGTAGCAGCAATTGCGCTGCGCAAGGCCGGCATCGAGGCCACGATCTACGAGGCCTACGACAAGCGGGCAGATAACGTCGGCGGGGTTTTATTCATCGGGACCAATGGGCTAGACGCACTGGCTGCCATCGACGTACTCGAGGCCACGCACGGCCACGGGCTGCCGACTCCCAGGGTATCGATCTACAACGGTGGGGGCAAGCTGCTCTGCACCACACCGACCAGTCTTCCGCTGGCCGATGGCATAACCACAACCAGCTTCAAGCGTGCCGAACTGTATCGAGTGCTGCACCAGGAAGCCGCCCGGCGGGGCATCCGCACCGAGCTCGGCAAGCGGCTGACTCGCATCACGGAATCCACCGACTCGATCACCGCTCATTTCGCCGACGGCACCGAAGCCAGCGCCGACATTCTGATCGGGGCAGACGGTATCCGCTCCACCGTCCGTGAGATCATCGACCCGGCCGCATCGAAGCCACGCTATACGGGTCTGGTGGCTTTTGCCGGGTTTGCACCCAATCCCGCCCTGCCCCCGGATCGCGATACTTATAAGATGGCCTTCGGGAAGAATGCCTTCTTCTGGTATTTCGTTCCTGACCCCCGCCAGGCCTGGTGGGAGGTGAACATGCCAAGCAAGGAACCCCTCTCCCGTGAGCAGATCCTGGCCGAGGGCATCGATACCTGGTCCCGCCGCTTGATTCAACTTTTTCAGGAAGACAAGAGTCCCGCTGCCCAGATCCTCGGCGCCCAAGGCGAGGATTTGTTATGCATCGGCGCCCAATATGACCTGCCCAGCGCACGGAGTTGGCATCGTGGACGGATGGCTATTGTCGGCGACGCTGCCCACGCGGTATCGCCAAGCTCCGGTCAAGGGGCCTCGATGGCAGTGGAAAGCGCGGTGACACTGGCCCGCTGTCTGCGTGACTGCATAAATCCAGACGAAGCCTTCCGGACCTACGAACGGCTGCGTCGCAACCGCGTGGATCGCGTCCTCGCCTTCGGGGCTAAGCGAACCGCTTCCAAAGCGGTGGGACCGTTCACCGCCTTCCTGAGAGACAGCCTCCATGGCCTCGGTCTGCGCCACCTCTATCAGCCAGAGGCGGACGCGTGGTTGCTCCGCCACCACATCGACTGGGACAGCACAGTTAAGACAGAGCTGGCCGCTGCCGCCTAAGCGGGCAACGAGTGGAGATAGGTAAGCTATTGATGCAAAATTGAGACCTCATCTCCGCTCTGCTGCCTGGGCTCTGGTTGGTTGGTTGGCCGCCGGAGTGTTGTTTGGAAGCTGGCTTTGGGTTGGCCAGCAACCGATGGAGTTAGTGCTGGCCGGCTCTTGGACGCCCCCCTTGGCGCTCCGCCTGGATGCCTTAACGGTGGCTATGGGGGAGGCGATTTTACTACCGGCCAGCCTGTTGCTCACCTTCCAATCCCGCTCCTCCGGCGAGCAGGCAATCGCCTTACTGGCCCTGGCCTTCGCCGAGTTGGCGGTAGCCGCCGATTCCCTCCTGCTGTTGGCGGCTGCGCTCGGTGGCTGTGCCGCACTCCTGGCTCTCCGGACGACCGCCTCGGGGCAGAACAACTTCAGCTGGAAGTCGGCCCTGGGAGCGGCGATTTTGCTGATGCTAGCCGCAGCCTTGCTCCAAACCCTGAGCCATGGCGCCGCCCTCCTCAGTTCAGTTCCGGTGACCGCCTTCACCGCTCCCGTCTTCCTCCTTATTCTGATTGCCGCCCTGCTCTGCGGTCGCTGGCTTCCCGGTATGAGTTATCTGGGTTGGAATCGGGGGCGCGAGGTGCTGGCCGAGATCCTTCTCCTCCCGCTGGGGTTTATGCTGCTGGCTCGGGCCTACAGTTTGGGAGGTGGAAGCTGGCCCGGCTGGTGGCTGAACGATTTGGGGATTATCCTCGGGATATTCCTCGCCCTAGCTGGAGGGATTGGTATCCAGCGAGCGGCAACGGCTCGGCACCAACTGGAGGAGGCAGTTAGGGTAAGTAGTGGCTTGGCGCTTATCGCCTTCTCCCTGGGAACTCCGTTGGGGGTTGCCGCCGGGCTGTTCGGAGTGTTCGCAGCTAGTTGGGGAAGCGCAGTCAGCCGCCTTTGCCCGCTCGGCGGCCGACTTGGCCTGATCGGACTGCCACTCGCCTTGGGAGCTCCACCTGGGCTTGCCTTTGGAGCAATGCTGCTAACTCTCATGGCCGCCCTAGAGATAGGCGGCTCGATGCGCTTTCTAGTTGTGGTGATCGGAGTTATTTGGCTGATCAGCTGGTCGGGAGTTGTGCGAGGGGTTTCCCGAAGCGTAGATCCCTACGGCACCGAAGAATCGCGAGCCGGCGGGTATGCCTCCTTGCTCGGCCTGCTGCTCGGCGGGGCCGGGGGGGGAGTGCTGGCCCAGCTGGTGATCAATCCCGCCGCCGCTCAGCTGATCGGCTCGAACAACCCCCCGATCAGTGGTTCGCTGACCGTAGTTGAGAGTTGGCCAGGCGGTTTTGGGGCGTTGGGGATCTCACTGGCGCTGCTGCTTGCACTACTCGGATTAGCTTCACTGACCACCCCTATCAGGTCCGCCTCAGAACTTGATTTATCCGATCCGATATCGTCCGTTTCACCCCTCCCGCCGCGGTCGAACATCATCTCTTCCCTATGCGGGG
>JBOHUW010000273.1:0-3076 GCA_050734895.1 Candidatus Dormibacteraceae bacterium
GCTCCAATACCGCCTGGGCCCGGCGTAAACTCCGTCGGTCAGGGCTATGCCGAACCACCGGGAAGGCGTGGTAAAGGCTGAAGAGCCAACCGACAACGCGGGAGCGAAACCACTCCGCCTTGGCCATATTCCAGCTATCCGGACGGGGCAGGAAAGCCGGAACGATCGCCGCATCGAGGTTGGAGATGTGGTTGGAGCAGACGAGCAGCGGTCCTTGACGAGGCACTCGGCTCTCCCCTCGGATAGTAAATTTTCTGCGCAGGTAGAGGCGGGGCAGGCCTCGTCCAATTACCCGACGTAGGAAAGCGTAAATCATGGTGTCAATCATTAGCGATTTGGCGCAGCACCTCAGCCGCCACCTCCTCTACCGAGAGATGGTCGGTCTCGATCCGGCTGGCATCCTCGGCCATCCGCATCGGTGAGACCGATCGCTCGCTGTCGCGGCGGTCGCGCTCCCGTACCTCCCTAGCCAGCTCCGTTGGGTCGGCCGGCTCGCCACGCTCGGTAATTTGGAGCATTCGTCGTCGCACTCGCTCCTCAATGCTGGCGGTGAGGAAAAATTTGTGGGAGGTGTCGGGGAAGATGACCGTGCCCACGTCTCGGCCGGCCATCACCACCCCACCCCGTCCTAACCGCCGCAGTTGAGCGACCAGGGCGAGGCGCACCCCGGCTATTTTGCCCACCTTGGATGCCGCCTCGCTGAGCTCGGGAGCATACACCCGAGTGGTTAGATCAACCCCTCCGGCCCACACCTGACTCCCTTTCAACTCAATCTCTACCTGATGAGCCAGACGAGCCAGCTCAGCCCCGGCCCGCAGCTCCAGCCCTCGATCCTGGGCCAGGCAGGCGATGGCTCGATACATCAGGCCACTATCAACGAAACGCAGCCCCAACTGAACGGCCACGCGTTTACCCACCGCCGACTTACCCGATCCGGCCGGGCCGTCAATCGCGATGATCATTTGCCCAGCGCGTCCAACTCCGGCGGCCGCAGTCGACGGTAATCACCAACCTTCAGGCGGCCCAACTGAACCGCTCCAACTGCAGTTCGATGCAACGAAGTGACCCTCTGCCCAACTGCCTCGAGCATCCGTCGAATCTGTCGATTTCGTCCCTCGCGGATAGCGATCCTCAACTCGGTCAGCTGGGCATTCTCCTCTACTACCTCAACCTCGGCCGGTTGGGTTGGACCATCTTCCAACTCCACCCCCTGGCGCAGCTGCTGAATCGCCTTGGCCTTTAATCGACCGCGCACCTTAACCAGGTACTCCTTCTCTACTTTGTAGCTAGGATGGGTGAGGCGATGGGCCAAATCGCCGTCGTTGGTCAGCAGCAGTAACCCCGAGCTGTCCATATCCAATCGGCCGACCGGGAAGAAATGGTATCTGCCCTCATCGATGGGTAGCAGGTCGAGAATCGTCGGCCGTCCCCGAGCATCGACCGCCGTGACCAGGTATCCCACCGGTTTGTGGAGAGCTAAATAGCGGGCTGGAGGGGGAGGCTCAATCGGCTGGCGGCGAACTAATATTTGATCCGAAGTAGGCTCCACCACCATACCCGGGACGGCCACCTCACCATTAACTGTAACCTCGCCGGAGCGCACCAATTCCGCCGCTGCCCGCCGCGAGCCCAGGCCACAACGCGCCAGATAACGGTTCAGCTGTTCTGTTGAGATGATGGCTCCTCCATCAGAAGAGGTAAGGTCGCCCCCGATTCCGGAGCCGGCGGCAGCTGTTCCAGCGACTCCAGCCCCATCAGCTGCAGAAAGCGCATAGTGGTGCCATAAAGACGAGGCTGGCCGGGAGTATCTCCCACCCCCACTTTGCGAATCAGATCGCGCAGCTCCAAATTACTCAAGACTCCATCACAGCCAACTCCTCGCACCTGCTCGATCGCCGTCTTGGTCACCGGCTGCTGATAAGCAACGATAGCTAGAGTTTCATAGGCCGCCGGAGAAAGCTTGCCGGCGACCTCCGGCCGCAGTGCCCGCCGCACATACCCGGCCAGCTCCGGCCGGGTGACCAATCCCACCTCATCGCCCTGCTGCTGGAGCATCAGTCCGCGCTGCTCCAAAGTCTGGCGCAGGGTCTCCAGGCCGACCTCGACCTCAATTCGATCCCCCCCAGTGGCACGAGCCAATTCACTCCGGCGAAGGGCACGATGTGAGCTGAAGAGGATCGCCTCCAATGCGGGAGCGAGATTCTCGCTCATTTGGCTTCCACCCAGATCTCGCCAAAACGAGTCGGCTGATTCACCCGCGCCTTACCGTGGCGAAGGAGATCGAGCAGCGCAACGAAGGTAACCACCGCCTCCAGCCGGTCGGCCGAGTCCATAATCAGCGCTGCCAAATCAAAACGTCCCTCCCGCAAACGAATCTCCAGGATGGCTACTTTTTCTTCTATAGTCCAAGCGCGTCCCACATAGCGAACCGGCCGTGGGGGCAGCCGTTGGAGCAGACCCTGAAAGGCAATAAGCAGCGAATCAACCTGGAGCGGCTCTTCCTGACCTCTGGCCTCGACCTCCCGAACCGGAGCCGGGTAGCTCTCCACCTCTCGCTCACGACGAGCCATCAGCTCCCGAGCCAACTTCTGACAGAGCTGATACTCCTGAAGCTGCCGCCGGACCGACTCCTCCCACCCCAAAAGCTCGTTCTCCTCCGGCTCCGGCTGCTCCCCCGGCAGAAGACGAATCGATTTGAGAAGGATAAGCCGCGCCGCCAGCCACAAGAACTCGGCCATCTCCTCTGGCGGAGTGGATGGGAGTTCGACGAGTTGGGCAAGGTAGGTCTGAGTCATTGCGGTCAGTTGGAGTTCGAAGAGATCGATCTCTTCGCGCTCGACCAAGGCGAGGAGAAGTTCCAACGGCCCGTTGAAGATCTCGGTGAAGACTTCTATCTGGGGCCGAAGAGGAAGATTCGTAGGGGCTAGGCTTGCCTCGCCCGATAAGGCTGGCCGAACCATCCCCTCGGAATCAGCCGATTCCACCTCCGGCTCCGCAACCATC
Organism: Candidatus Dormibacteraceae bacterium; assembly: GCA_050734895.1. Lineage (GTDB taxonomy): Bacteria > Chloroflexota > Dormibacteria > Dormibacterales > Dormibacteraceae > JBOHUW01. The sequence goes on from JBOHUW010000273.1 coordinate 3,004, forward strand.
TGCATGATTTAAATAATAGTCGGAAGAGAGAGACGGGCACCCTGAGCTTGAATCAAGCTCAGGTGCCCTGATT
>JBOHUW010000274.1:0-3068 GCA_050734895.1 Candidatus Dormibacteraceae bacterium
ACACTGGTCGAGCGGTCGAATCTTGCCACTACCATAGTCGGCTGCTCGAAATCTGCGTTGGTCAGCGCAGCCTGGAGTTGGCTCGGCTCCTCAACCACAGTTAGCGGTAGATCATAGAGCTCGGCCACTCGCTCTAGCTGCAAGCCGGAAGGGGTAGCGAATAGCTCTTCAAAAACATCTCGGTGCTCAACCTGGGGCAGGAAGTGGAAGATTCCCCCGCCATCGTTATCACAGACCACTATCAAGGGCTTGAGCTGATGGCGTTTGATCGCCCATAACCCATTCATGTCGTGACAGAGGCTGAGATCACCGAGTAAGAGAGCGGTAGGACATCGGCCGGTGGCTGCCGCTCCTAGACCGGTTGAGACCAGGCCGTCGATGCCGCTTGCCCCTCGGTTGCCGATAAAGCGATGGTCAGGAGATGAGGCCGGCCAGAAGCTGTCCACCGCCCGAATCGGCAGGCTGGAGCCGACCATCAGCAGTGCATCGGTGGGCAGCGCTCTGGCTAAACCCTGGACCGCATGGGCCTCGAAGAGCGGTAGCTCAGGTAAGAGGTCGGCGAGCGTCGCACTGGCTAGCTGATCTGCCTGCTGCCAGCTGGCCAGCCATTCTGCTCGGGGAGACCTGGCCAGCCGGTCGGCCAAACCGTTGAGCAGCGAGGATGGTTCGGTTTGCAGCAGCAGCGCTGCCCGTCGGTCGGGGTCTCGCCAGCCGCCGCCAGGATCGATAATCGCAGTTGGAACATCTCCCTTAAGCAAAAAACTATTCAGCGCTTTGGAGGTGGGCGTTGCCCCCAAGCGGAGAATCAAATCCGGCTGATGGCGGGAGGCCCAGCTCTTCACGCGGAGCAGCGCATCATAGGATTGGACCACCCCGTTCCCGCCCCGCCGCCGGAGATGCGAGCTGGGTTCGGCTAGTATCGGCATCCCCAGGCTCTCGGCCAACCTGTCCACAGCCGCTCCCAAGCCCGGCTCGAAGGCCAACTCGCCAGCCACCAGCAGCGGCCGCTGGGCTCTCTCCAGATGCTGGGCCACCTGATCGAGCAGTGTCGGCTCGGGCATCGCCAACCCCCGCCTTACCTCCAGATGGCCGGTCTCGCCAGGCAGCGGAGCCGGGATCACTCCCGCATCGGGGACCAACGGTTCGCGCAGCGGGAGGTTCAGATGCACCGGGCCCGGCGGCTGGGCTGTCGCCATCGCCACCGCCCGTCCCGCTAGCCAGCGCCAGCTCCGGCCGCCGTCCAAGGGTGGCTCAGGCGGCCCGGGATCGAAGAACCAGCGCACCGCACCGCCGTAGAGTCGTGCCTGATCGATCGTCTGATTGGCCCCTATCTCGCGAAGTTCGGGCGGTCGATCAGCGGTCAACACGAGCAGCGGCACCCGAGAGTAACTCGCTTCGATGACTGCCGGATGAAACTCCGCCGCCGCCGTACCCGAGGTACAGAGCAAGGCCACCGGCCGACCGCTGGCCTTGGCCAGCCCGAGGGCGAAAAAGGCAGCCGAGCGCTCATCCAAATGGACGAAGAGTCGAATCTTTGGTTGCCGGGCCAGGGCCATGGCCAACGGCGCGGAGCGTGAACCGGGGGCCAGGCAGGCGGCCTCCACCCCGCAGCGGGCCAGTTCATCAATTAAAGTGGCGGCAAAGAGTTGAGTAGGCTGAGTGTTCATGGAATCCCTTGATTATCGTCTCGGCGGGGCTGCCGATGAGCCCCCGGTCACCTTCCTCCATGGCTTTACACAGCGCAAGGAAAGCTGGGATGAGCTAATTGGTCTTCTCCCCGCGCAGCAATGCTGGCTGACGGTTGACCTCCCCGGTCATGGAAGCTCCCCGCCAGAGCTGGCGACCATGTCGCTGGCCGGTCGAGCCGTGGTCGCTTTGTGGGATCAGCTGGGCATTGAGCGATCTCACCTGGTCGGCTACTCGTTGGGCGGTCGGTTGGCGCTCTGGATCGCCGCTCACTACCCCAGCCGGGTGCAAAGTCTGACGGCGATCAGCTCCCACGCCGGGTTGCCGGAGCTATCTCGTCCGATGCGTCGGCAGGAGGATCAGGCGTTGGCCGATGAGATAGAGGCGAGAGGCGTGGAGTGGTTTGCTGCTAAATGGGCTGAGCTTCCCATTTTTGCCGGGCTTAAGCTTCGCGAGCCGGAGTTCATCGCCATGTTGCAAAAGCTCCGGCTGAGTAACTCGGCTACTGGATTGGCCGCTTCGCTGCGGGGAATGGGTGGTGGGACCACCGAGCCTTTCTGGGATCGATTGGGAGAGATTGAAGCTCCAACTCTGCTGCTTGCCGGGACGCTGGACGCTCCCTATATCGCCTATGCCGAGGAGCTGGCCCGATCAATACCTCGTGCTATCGTGCAAATAGTGAACCGAGCCGGCCATGTGGTCCACCTTGAACAGCCCGAGCGAACGGCTGAGCTACTCGCCGTTCACCTATCCAAGCGGTAGCGCTCGATCATCGGCCAATTCAGCACCACCCCCAGCCCCGGGCCATGGGGCAGGCTCAAGGTTGGGCCCTCCGGGGCCAAACCGTGGGCCAGGTCGGCCTCCAACAGCTGCCGGGTGGCCAGGCCACAGGCGAGTGGTTGGCGCTGGAGGGCGCAACCCACGGCGAGAGCGGCGGCAATTCCTATGGAAGTCTCATGCGATGAGCTGAGCAGTACTTCCCCCTGCGCTCGATTCAACAGCTCCAGAGTCGATTGAGGGCCGCCGACGGTGGCCAGTTTGGCGGCCAGGGTGAGCTTGGAGTTAGCCCACTCCTGGCCTCGGTCGGCTAATGACTCATCGACGGCCAGGGAAAGCCCTGAGGCGGCAGCCAGCTCGGCCCACTCGGCTGGTGTCGCTCCCTCGGGCAGTGGCTGCTCGACCAACTCCAGATGAAAAGGCCGGAATTCGACCAGATGGCGGAGATCGACCTCCCCATTGCAGTCGAGGCGGAGCTGTCCGGAGTTGCTAGCTGCTTGTCGCACCGCCCCCAATCGCTCCAAATCGTCCGGGAAGCCGTGGCTCTTTAATTTAAAGGTAGTAAAGCCTCGTTGCCTGGCCTCCCTTGTCTGGCGAGCTAGGGC
>JBOHUW010000275.1:0-3051 GCA_050734895.1 Candidatus Dormibacteraceae bacterium
ATCCAGCTCCGGGTCAGCGTAATCGGAGTTGAGGAAGGGCAGGACGTAGCGATGGCAGTTGACGAGCTGCATCAAATTGGGGTTGAACAGGTGGGAGTTGATTGGCTGAGAGGAGTGGGGCGGGGAGTGCGAGCCGAGCCTTCGAGTGTCAAGCAGCTCTGTGGACACTGCGCCAACAACACTTTAGCCATCCTGCCCGACGGCTCCGCCTACCCCTGCATCATGTCTCGCTGGTTGCCGGTGGGAGACGTTAAGCAGAGCTCGCTGGCCGAGATTCACGAGGAGGGAGCCGTTCCCGTACGCCAAGAGCTGCTAGCTCAATTCCAGGCGACCGAGCAACCCGAGCCGAAACCTAAGCCGCAACCGCAACCGGCCTGTCTGCCTTTGGGCTGTATGCCTCGATGTTCCCCGATCATGTGTGGCCCGGGCTGTTGCAAGCCGGTTTACGGAGATAAACATCCCAGTTCAGGCGGCTGAAGATTCGTGTCCACAGAGGCCGATTAAGGATTACAATTGCCCCATCCAAATTTACGTCCCATCCTGAGGAGGTTCTCGTGCTGAATCCAGCGCTCAAAACGGTCGGATTGCTGGCCGCCTTACTTTTAATCCTGACCTCCTGTGGCGGAAACTCGTTTCAGAGTACTAAACTGGCCGCCGATCAAACTCTCAAATTCCCCATCTTCGACGATTTCCACACCCTCGACCCGGCTCGTATGGATGCCGAAACCGACTCGGAGATTGCTCAAAATCTCTTCAACGGTCTACTCGGTTACGATCAGAATGGAGTTCTTAAGCCGGATATCGCCACTAGCATTCCCAAGCCCTCTGCCGATGGGCTGAGCTACACCTTCCACCTCCGTTCGGGAGTCAAGTTTTGGAATGGGGATCAGGTGACGGCCAAGGATGTGCTCTACTCCTGGAACCGTGCCGCCAATCTGCAGGGCTCTTACGCCACCACGCTAGCACCGGTTGAAGGTTACGACCAGGTGGCTAAAAATGGACAAATCGATCAGGGCCAGCTTCAGCAGCTGCTGGTCAAGGGTGACCCCTCGGTCAGCATGAACGGGCTCACCGCTCCCGATGGTCCGCTCGGCTACACCGTTCAAGTCAAGCTTGTTCACCCGGCTGGTTGGTTCCTCAGTGCGATCGGTTATCAATCGATTGTGGGGATGATCCTCGATTCCCGAGCGGTGGGCAGTGATCCGCTCAACTGGTGGCAGAACCCGCAAACTCTGGTTGGCACCGGGGCCTATCGCATGGTCCAGCGGGCGCCCAAGCAGTCCTACGACTTCCAGGCGGTGCCCAACTGGTGGGGCAGTCCCAAGCCGACCGTGAAGCAGATTCATCTTGATGTACTGGCCGACCTCTCCACCGGTATCGCCGCTTACGAGCAAGGCAGATATGACTTGGTCGGCTATGGTGGCTACGAGAACTTCCCGCTGGGGGAAGTTCTTAGGATCAGGAATGGGGGAGGCGAGGAGGCGAAGGAGCTGGCCCTGCTGCCCAAGGGGCGCAGTTACTGGGTGAGCTTCAATGTGAAGGCGGATAATGCACGTCTGGCTAAAGGACCCTTTACTGACGATCAACCGCACGCCAAAGAGTTGCGGGAAGCCTTTGCCCTGGCTATCGATAAGGAGAAGATGGCCCGGACAGTTTGCGCGGATCTCGTTTGTAAGCCGGCTACCGGTGGGGTGATCGCGCCTGGCCTGTATGGCTACCTTGGCGATAATACTGATCCGCTGGCCAAGTTTGATCCAGGCCACGCCAAGCAGTTGCTCCAAACGGCCGATCCGGATGGCTCGCGAACTCGGAACCTCACTTATGCCTTCGATCCCGAGAACCAGCTCAACAAGGCGGCAGCCGAGTTTCTTCAGGACCAGTGGCAGCGTAACTTGGGGGTGCATGTGGCGATCCAGCCGGTCAATCACTCTCAATTCATTCCCGACCGTCGAGCTGGGCAGTATGTCCTATCCCGCGATGGCTGGACGGTGGATTACAACTATCCTCAGGATTGGTTCGATACCAACTGGGGAACAGCGCTAGGTTGTCCCGTTAGCAGCTGCTCTAGCGGTTACGCTTCCCCAGCCTACGATTCCCTCTTAGCTAAGGCTGATTCCGAACCACTGGAGAAGGCCCTTCCCGACTACCAGAAGTTGGGGCGTCTACTCAGCCAAGATGCCGTCTACATCCCGCTCTACTACACAGACGGAACCTTCCTCTTCAAGCCCTATTTGGAGGGGGCTGGGGCTAACAACTTCTTCGATTACTACTGGGATCAGATCAAGATTCATCAGCATTAACTATTAATTTAATCGGGCTAGGCAAGCCTAGCCCCTACGTTGGGAGGTCTTTGTGCTGCGTCCAGGGCTAAAAGTGGTCGGACTGTTAACCGGCCTACTTTTACTCCTGCCCGCTTGTGGAGGAAGTTCGTTTCCAAGCACTAAGCTAGCCGCCGAGCAAACCCTCAAATTTCCCATCTTCGATGAGCTACACACCCTTGATCCGGCGCGCATTGATGCCGAGCCCGACGTAGAGATCGCTCAGAATCTTTTCAATGGCCTCTTTCGCTTTGATAACCGGGGAGCCCTCCAGCCGGATATCGCCACCAGCATTCCTCGGCCTTCAGCGGATGGCCTTACCTATCTCTTCCGCCTCCGTTCAGACGTCCGGTTTTGGAACGGCGATCGGGTAACCGCCAAGGACGTCCTTTACTCCTGGAACCGTGCTGCCAACCTTCAGGGCTCTCACGCCGCCACCTTTGCTGCGGTCCAGGGCTTCGATGAAGTGGCCAAAAACGGAAAAATTGACCAGAATCAGCTCCAGCAGCTGCTGGTCAAGGGGGATCCCTCGGTCAGCATGAGTGGCCTCACCGCCCCCGATGGTCCGCTCGGCTACACCGTACAGGTCAAGCTCAGTCACCCGGCTGATTGGTTCCTGAGCGCGATTGCTTTTCAATCAAACGTAGGAACCGTTTTAGATTCCACGGCGGTGGGCAGCGACCCCCTCAACTGGTGGCAGAAGCCACAAACTTTGGTCGGTACTGGAGCTTAT
>JBOHUW010000276.1:0-3041 GCA_050734895.1 Candidatus Dormibacteraceae bacterium
TGCCAATGTCGAGCATCCCCTTGATCTCCTCAGAGGCCCTCCCGAAACCTTTGCCAATCGTCGGACGTTGCTATGGATTGATGGTGCTAAGTCGGTGCCGATTTAGCATTACCTTGATTAGAAACTAAAAGACTTCAAATTTCAGGAGATAGAGCGTAATGACCCATAAAAGATTTACTAGATTACTGGCGAGCGGAGGCACCGCCGCTGCCCTCACGCTGGCTTCAATAGCCACAATCCCTGCGGCTACTGCATTTGCCGCACCTCCTGCCGTTACCGTGGTGTCGACTTCAGCCACAACTGTCAAGCACGATTGTGTCTGGGAAAGCAAGAACGACCACAATGGTAGGGAGCGTGACTGCGACAAGAGCCACGACCACGATCAGTGTGGCGAGGGCCGAGGTGTTTGGGATCAGCACAAGGGAAAAGGTTCTTGGGAGAATGACTGCGACAAAGATGGTAAAGGCCATGGAAATTGCCACTGCCATACCCCAAATCCAATTGTAGTTCCGATCCCAGTTCCGGTTCAAGTCCCTGCTCCGACCGACAACTCGGGTAGTACCACTCCGGCGAGCACTCCCGCTTCCGGCGGAAGCACGCCCGTTGGTTTGCCTGACACCGGTCTAGCGCAAATCTCTTAAGGCCTAACCAGGATCATTCCTTAGGAGCGTGGTGCCAAGGGCGCCACGCTCTTTTTATCTACTCGGGATAGTCGCCTACGATCCGGCGAGCGGGAAGCCGAGATAATCAAAATACGTGCCAGTGTCGAGGGATTATTTCTTCTCTGAGGGTTTGCACCCGCCATTTGAACTCCCTCGCCGTTGCCCGGCTAGTCGTCACGTTCTGCATCAGCCATGTCACTCGCTCGAGTTCAAGGATTCCACTCAGAAGCGGAAAGTCAGGAGACTTCAGGATGTCTCTGCCGTAGGTAGTGGAGAAGCCCCGGTAATCACTCTCAGAGCACCAACCCATGGAGTGGTAGTTGACTCCAATTTCGGCCAGGTCATACTCGGGGATTCCGATTGCCAGGTTATCGAGGTCGATGAGCAGAATTTGGCCCTCCGGCGAGCGGAGCAGATTGGTCACGTCGGGATTACCATGGATCACAGTGGAAGCGGAGGCAAAGCAATGGTCCGAATACTGGCGCTGCAAATCGACCGTCCTGAAGTGTAGGAAATCGAGCGACTCCTGGTCCACTCCCTGAGCTTGGTTTAATCGTTTGGTAATCGGGGCAAAGGGATCCCATGGGGGCAAACTAAGGCTCTCGGGCGGTTGAAGGGAGTGTAGCTTATTCAGAATTGGAGCTAAGTCGGTGAAGGTAGGAATAGGAGCTGTGGGGATGGCTGTCCAGTAGGTCACCACCTGCTCGTCGATTACCGCTGGTTGAGTTAGGTCGGGGAGCGGTAAGACCACAGCTATTCCCACTGAATGGAGCCACCTAGCGGCGAGGATAGTCTTCTCGGCGATCGGCAGCCGATCGAGTGAGCGGGCGATCCGAACTACGACCGGTTCATTTCGGAGACGGTAGACGGCATTCTCGCCCAATCGAATCAATTCAGCGCCCTGGCTGCTCAGGCCAACTGAGCGGCAGGCCTCCACCAATATCCCGTGTGCCTTGAGGAGTGAGAAGCAGCTTGCATCGGGAATGCTGCTTTGTGAGATTGATGTTTTCATCTCTGATTCAGTATCTCACCCTGCTTGCTGTCTTCGGTAAGCGCGTTTCTTTCCCCTCCTACTCGGCAAATTCTAGGTACTGAGGCGTGTATTGCATATAGATGCCAACAAAAATGCATCTTTATTTCGGGGCTATGATGGCAATATGCGTACGATTTTGACTCTCGATTCGGATGTGGTCTGCTTTGCCAGTGACCCCGTCAATCGCGGGCAGACATCAATGAGGAAGGTCGCCAACGATGCTTTTAGGCGAGCGCTTGCCTCACCCCAAAGTGAGCAGCCCCCATTTCGCCAGCGTGTTCACCATGCGAAATTGCGGCCGGGTTTCGACCTTACGGGCTTCAATCGTCTCGTTGATGAGTTAGAGGACGGGGGCCGATAATGGATGTTGCCAGAAAGCCTCAGTGATCATCTCACGCTGATCGCTCCTTACACTCCGGCGCCGTGCTCCCGACCAAGCCCAAGGGGGAATGATCCAGTCCATCAGCGGGCAACGCTCCTCCGATTAATTACTTTTACCCGTGATAGTCGGCTAAAGGTCCGGGAAACTCTGTTTCGGCGAGTCTTCCTAGCCGCAACTCTGCTCGCTTCAGGAGAATAAGCCAGGGGATGATCAAGAGTGCGGCCAGAATCAGAATTCCAAGATTGACCGGTCCGCTGAGGCGGAGGAAGAGATGGCCTAGGTAGTAGGGCAATATGCCGTAAACCGCTGCCCACAGAATTCCCCCCGCCGCATTGGCCAGGAGAAATCTTGGCCAGGGCATCCGATTGCTCCCGGCCAGGAAGGCGGCATAAGTCCGCAAAATTGAGACAAAGCGACCCAAGAAGACGACCTTCCCGCCGTGGCGTTGGAACAGATAACGGCCGATCTTGATCTTGCGCTGATCAATCCGTAGCCAATGCCCATAACGAAGAAGCAGGCGGTAACCACCCCAGTAGCCAAGCCCGAAGCCGATGTTATCTCCAATAATTGCTCCCAGGGCGGCGGCAGAAACCACCCCGGCCGGATTCAAATGATGGGTGGTCCCAGCATAGATGGCAGCGGAGATCAGGGCGGTTTCACCAGGCATAGGGATACCCAGGCTCTCCAACCCAACCAGGGCGAAAACTGCCCCGTAGCCATAGCTGCTAAGCAGGCCCACCAGCCAAATCGGTAAGTTCATATTCTATTCAGTATCTCGTTTCTGGCTTCTACTGTTCATCGTTGGGATGTGTCACTCTCACGCTTAGCCCGCTCTCGTGTTCACCTTAGGGAGGCGGCGTGCAGCAACCGGAGTTGGCCGATCTCGGCGGTGTTTTTCATCAGTTCGGAGTTCACCCAGCCGACCATATGAGCTACGGTTCGCTCGGGGTTGTTCTGCCATGGG
>JBOHUW010000277.1:0-3040 GCA_050734895.1 Candidatus Dormibacteraceae bacterium
AGCTGAGTCAGAGGGGGCATAGTATCACCATCATCGATCACCAACCCGATGCCTTTAAACGAGCTCATGCTCGAGGAGTGCTGAGGGATGACTTTAAGGGGGAGGTGGTGATTGGGGATGGCACGGATGCCGAGTTGCTTCGAACCGTTGGATTGGACCAGGCGGAGTATTTCATTGCCCTAACCGAGGGCGACAACCGGAATATCATGGCTGCCCAAATTGCCCAGGTGATATTCAAGGTTCCCACCGTAATCTGCCGGATTTATGATCCGATCAGGGAGGAGATTTACCGAAATTTGGGATTGAAGACCTACTGTCCGACATTGGCCGGAGTGAGCGCGATCACCAAGTTGGTGAGTTCCGCCTAATGTACGTAATTGTCGTTGGAGGTGGCGAGGTAGGTTACTTCCTGGCCCGGGATCTCCTCCAAAGGGGCGATGAAGTAATTTTGATCGAGAAAGAAGCCAAGCGAGCTGATTGGCTGGAGCATCAACTGGGCAGCATTGTAATGTGTGGAGATGGCGATGAGATGGCCTTCCTCTCCACTACCGGAATTGACCGAGCCGATGCGGTAGCGGCGGTTACCGGGGATGATGAAGATAATCTGATCGCCCTCCAGCTCGCCAAGAACCACTTTGAGGTACCCCTGACAATTGCTCGCGTTAACAACCCGAGTAATGTCCAAATCTTCCAGGCTCTGGGAGTGGATCGGGCGATCTCGGCTACTGAGGTTTTGCTCAATGCGCTTGAGCCCAACCTCTCCGATCCAGAGAAGAAGATGAAGGGGCGAGGCTGATCTCCTATAGCTAAATCTCCCTGAATAAGATGCATGCCTCCCCCACTGGGAGGCATGCATCTTTACTTATTCAGGAGTAGCTTTGCCGATCTTGTAAACCGAAGTCCCACAGGTGGGACAGCTGCCTTTGGTGGCAGGTTTACCGTTTTTGAAGGTTACCGGCTCCGGGTCCTTCATCTGTATCCGACTCTTGCACTTAAGGCACCAGGCTTCCAATAGTGTTACCTCACTATAAAGACTAAAGATATAGGTCCTTCAATGACCCGATTGATGTATTCTACCGTCTCCGGGCAGAAAACACCGTTTGTGCCGAGATCGGGTGGGGATTTGCGTTCGGTGAGCCGGGTGAAATTGGGGTGTTAAGAGGGATGACTACTCCGGATTTTTATCGGATCATGATCTTATGAAACAGGAGAATTCAAGGGCTTGGGACGACTCGCTCAGACGAATCCTCGTCGTGGATAGTGATAAGTCCTTCCGAAGTGCAGCAGTGAGAGAGGGCTCTGGGCGGAGCTACCAGGTATGGGGAGCGGGTAGTGGCGAGGAAGCATTGGGACAATTCGATTCGAAGCGAGCTGCGGTAACCGTTCTGGCCGTGGATCTGCCCGATATCTCCGGTTTGGAGGTCTGCCGGTGTCTCCGCCAGCGGCAGCCGCAAGTCTTAATCATATTCACCTCGTCGAATAAGTCTGAAGATGAGATGGCCATTGGTTTAGAGGCTGGAGGTGACGATTACCTCTTCAAGCCGTTGTCTGCGCAGGAGCTGATGACCAGAGTTGAAGCCCATCTCCACCGCCGGAGATTGAATTCTTCTTCTCTCTACCGGCGGTTGGAGTTTGGCGAGTTAAGTATCGATATCGGTGAGAGGCGCCTCCTCAAGGCCAACCAGGAGGTAGAACTTACCTCGATCGAATTCGATATTCTGGCGATTCTGGCCGACCGAGCGGGAGAGGTTATCTCCCGAGAACGCATAATGAACCTTGCCTGGGGATATCAATATCCGATTGATAGTAGGGTGGTCGACGTACATATCCGCAACCTGCGGCGAAAAATTGAAGCTGAACCTTCTCAACCCACCCACATCGTGGCCGCCCCTGGTATCGGTTACCGCTTAGCAGATGCGTTCGTCTCTACGAGCGTACGCCCTTGAACCCACTCGGGAGGCTCGTTCAGATCAGGGCGTAATTCGGTGAGTGGGCGGACGACAAACTCCCGTTGCCAAAGTCGGGGGTGAGGCACCTCCAGGCCGGGCTCACTAATCAGGAGCTGATCAAAGAGTAGGAGGTCGATATCGATCTCTCGCGGTCCCCACCGATAACTGGCGGTTCGGCCAACCGTTGCCTCCACCCTTTGGGTGGTTAGGAGCAGATTCCGGGCGCTGCCTGCCCAATCAATTTCCAAGATCTGGTTCAGAAATTTAGGTTGATCGATCACCCCCCACGGTTCGGTCTCGATTACCGAGGAAGCCCGCAGGATCTTGATCTTCGCCTCTTCGAGTAAGTACCTGGCCTGGCCCAAGTTGTGACCTCGGTCGCCCAAATTTGAACCTAAACCGAGATAAATCATCTAGTTACGCAGGGCCGCTGCAACTTGGGCTACAGCCATCATCTCCGGTACATCATGTACCCGGATGATTTGAGCTCCTCGAACAATGCAGATTGCCACCACCGCAGCGGTACCCCAGCTTCGCTGTCGCATCTCCTGTCCGAAGAGTCGACCCAGGAAGGATTTCCGGGAAGCTCCGACCAGCAGTGGGTAGCCCAGCCGGCAGAGTTCGGGTAGACGCTGAAAAACGATTAAGTTGTGTTCTGCGCTCTTACCGAAGCCAATTCCTGGGTCAAGAATAATTTTCTCTGGAGACACTCCCCTCTGAATGGCCTCCAAGGTGGTTTCAAGGAGCCGATCAGCGATTACCTCGATCAGATCACCGGTGTATAGGGTGCCTACCTGGTTATGGGTGATGACGAGGTCGGCATGGTAGGTGGCGGCCAGGTTGGCTAGCTCGGGTGAGCGCTGCAAACCCCAGACATCATTAACCATTCGGGCTCCAGCACACAGCGCGGCTTCAGCAACCTCCGCCTTACTGGTGTCGATAGAGACAAAAACCCCTCGGGTGGCCAGCTCGGTTACCACCGGGAGCACCCGCTCAATCTCCTCAGCTGAATTGATCGGGGAGTGACCCGGTCGGGTCGATTCTCCTCCGACGTCGATGATGTGAGCTCCGGCGGCCGCCATGGCCAAGCC
>JBOHUW010000278.1:0-3039 GCA_050734895.1 Candidatus Dormibacteraceae bacterium
GGCCAAGCCCTGCTCAATCGCCGCCTGATGTCCATCATATTCCCCTCGCCCACAGTTGAATAGGCCATCTCCGCTGAAGGAATCTGGGGTGACATTGACGATTCCCATGATTCGAACGTCGTCCATGCTCCACAGCCTACCGGACATTTCTGAGGAGGAAAACGACTAGTCTTATCGTCATACGGGCAACGGGCCCTGAAGATTCATCGCCACTATGATGGGGACGTAGATGAGATTACCGACTAAGACGATCTCTCAGCTGGCGGCGGGAGTCCCGGGGGCCACGGTCTTGAGGGGTGGGGAATATAAGGTCCGCAGAGTCATGCAGGATTCTCGGCAGGCGACAGCCGGTGATCTCTTCGTCGCTCGTCGTGGGTTGCGTAGGGACGGGCATGATTTCGCGGCCGAGGTGGCCGAGCGAGGAGCGGCAGTGGCCGGGGAGCGGGAACTGCCACTCCCGCCGAACACTCCTATTATCCAGGTGGAGGATGGCGACTGTGGGTTGGCCGAGTTGGCGGCTGAATTTTACGATCGTCCGGCACGCCAGATGTTGATTGCTGGGGTTACCGGTACTGACGGTAAAACTACGGTCACCCATCTTGCGGCTCATCTGCTCAATTCAGCTGGCTTCCCAACTGGATTTTTGAGCACGGCAGCCAACGATAGTGGAGATGGTGCTTGCTATAACCACTCAGGACAGAGCACAATGGAGAGCCCAGACGTGCAACGGGCGCTGGCCGAGATGCTTGCTAACGGCCGACGAGCAGTGGTAATCGAGGCCACCTCGCATGCCCTCAGCCAGAGTCGAGTGGCGGCCTGCGATTTTGATGTGGCGGCCTACACTCATATCGGCAGTGATCATCTCGATTACCATCCCACCTGGGAAGCGTATGTGGAGGCGAAGGCGACCCTCTTGGATCTATGTCGAGAGGGTTGGCCGAAGGGAGTTGTGAAGTCAGGAGTGATAAACCGCGCTGACCGGGCCTATGCGCATCTGGTACAGCGGTCGATCCCGCGCCGCTACATTTATGCGCTGGAGGGAGAGGCCGAGCTATGCGCTCAGAACATCGTTTTGGACCCGGACAGCTCCAGCTTCACGCTCACCGCGGGAGGCGAGCAAATACCGGTTCGGCTGCCCCTTCCGGCCCGCTTCAACGTCGCCAATGCACTCTGTGCGGCCGGAATCGGTCTGGCTATGGGGCTGTCGCTAGCCCAGGTGGCTAATGGTCTGAGTAGCTTTTCCGGGGTACCCGGCCGACTGGAGCAGGTTCAACTCGGTCAGCCTTTTGTGGTTTACATCGATTATGCTCACTCGGCTAGCGCCCTGGTTAGCACGCTGGCCGAACTTAGAGGGCTGATTCCTGGTCGTCTGCTCCTCCTCTTCGGCTCCTCCGCCCGATCCGATCACGACAGCCCGGGCATGGGACGAGCGGCGGTCTCCGGTGCCGACTGGTCGGTGATCACCACCGATGATCCGGTAGATCAGGATCCGGCCTGGCTCGCGGCCCAAGTGGAGGCGGGAGCAGTTGCGGCGGGTGGCGTTCGGGGACGTGATTACGAAATTGAATTGGATCGGCGAGTGGCTATCCGTCACGCTCTCTCACTGGCTCGCTCTGGCGACATAGTGTTGCTGGCAGGTAAAGGACATGAGCAAAGCATGATGTTGGCCAACGGTCGCCGCGAGCCGTGGAGTGAGCGAGCGGAGGCCGAGGTGGCCCTTCATGAATTGATGAGCCGTCGCTCGTAGGAGCGTGAGGCTCGCCTTCTCCCTAAGCGTTAGTCTCTAACCGCCCCCGACCATCCTTACGATTTCCACCACATCCCCCTCGTTCAACCGTCCAGCTGAATAATCGCTACGCTGCAATAGCTGGCCGTTGATCTCTACTGCCACCGCCTGCGGATTAACCCCCAAAGCGGCCAGGTACTCCAAGAGAGGCTGCGGCATCTCCAATTCGGTCGGTCGTCCATTGACGGTGAGCTTGATCAAAGCGCGGCGGGCAGAAAGTGGCGGATTGCGGCAAAACCGGCCGCCCCGGCGGAGAGGCATTCCCTCGCTCGCGTTTCATTAATTCCACCGATCGCCACAACCGGAACCCCGACTGCTCTCACCGCGGCGGTAAGCTGCTCGATCCCCAACCCTTGCACTCCAGGATGGCTGGGAGTGGAGAAGATAGGACCGAAAATTATGTAATTGGCCCCCTGGGAGGCGGCGGCGATGCACTCGGCCAAGGAGTGTGCCGATTTGCCGATCAGCAGATTAGGGGCGAGTGGATGGAGTTGGTCGGCGCCCAGCTCCAGGGATGGGAGGTGGACTCCGGCCGCTCGAGTGGCCAGGGCAATATCAGCTCGAGAGTTGATAATCACCGGTAGAGGAGATTTGGAGACCAGCTGATAGGCCTCTTCTTCCAACTGGCGGATGGTGAGATTGGGGTGACGCAGCTGGAGAATGGTAGCTCCCCGGGCTGCTGCAAGATGACCTTCGGCTGCGTTTCTAACTACCGCCATTGCAATCACGAAGTGTTTTTGCTGACTCCGATGGTGGGCGAACTGGCTATGGCAGTAGTCCGCTTAGCGATCCGCCCAGCGAGGAAGCTCTTGCGCCCGGCGATCACTCCGCCGCATATTGCCTCGGCCATCAGCGTTGGCCGTTCGGCCTGGGCTATTGCCGTGTTGACCAGCACGGCATCGGCCCCGAGCTCCATCGCCAGTGCGGCATCGGCCGCTCCGCCAATCCCGGCATCGACGACTACCGGAACAGTGGCGGCCTCGATAATCAGCTCGATTTGAGCCTGATTGACCAACCCCTGTCCGGAGCCGATCGGCGAGCCAAGGGGCATTACCGCGGCGCAGCCGACTTCCTCCAGCCGACGAGCCAAAATCGGATCGGCATTCAGGTAGGGAAGGACAGTAAAGCCTTCTCCCACCAGCTGTTCGGCCGCTTTCAGGGTTTCCACCGGATCAGGTAGGAGATAGCGAGGGTCGGGAATGACCTCCAGCTTGACCCAATCAGAGAGCCCCATCGAGCGGGCCAGGCGGGGG
>JBOHUW010000279.1:0-3015 GCA_050734895.1 Candidatus Dormibacteraceae bacterium
GCTGATAGCTCCACCGGTCAAGGTGGCTGGCAGCTCCAGAAAGGAGGCCAGGCTGGGTTCGTAATCTCGGCTCATCCGAACGGCCATCGTGACTCCCTCCCGGATCACCTGAGCGGCAAGAGCTACCCGCTGCCCCGTCTGATCGGCCTGGAGCGCAACCCTTGCCGCATTCGTCAGCTCCCCCAATCCGATCGATAAATCAGACCAAACCTGCTGCACCTGCTCACCCACCGCACTCAAGGCCTGCTCCAAACTCAACCGACCGCCGACCTCTAACTCCCGCAGGTGACAGGCCATGACCAGGAAGGCATCCTTCGGCCGATAGGGATCCAACCCGGGTTCCGGGCTCCAAGCCTGCCACTGCGAAGGAGTAAGGAGAAGAAAGCCCAGCCCATGCTCACCCTCCACCGGGGCTAGAGTCGTCCACTCCGAAAGCGCTATCGTTTGCCTCAACCCCAACTCCTCATACACCTCTCCTCCCGGCCGCAAGAGAGCCGGATCGAGACGAAGAGAGGCCGTATTTTGCAGTGGATCGACATATCCGGGCAACCCGACCAGGGGGTTGCGGTATACCCCAAAATGGCTCTCTCCATTCGCTCCGGCGGCGCTCTCCGCACCGGTGGCCAGGAAGGCCTGTCCAATCAGGACCAACATGCCTGTCAGGCTGTTTCCCGGCGTGAAAGGACAGCTCTGACTGGCCTGATAGGCATCGAGCGCAATACCCAGTTCGGGCTTGATCTTCACCCCCTGCAGGGCACGCTCGACTACGGTCGAGGGAACCACAATCAGGAGTGGGAGAAGCAGGAGGAGCGCGATTAATCCCATCCCCAGCCAGCCGGGCCAGCTCGGCCGGCCAGCGGCCGGCCTCCTCGGTCCGCCCACTGATCGGACTCCCACCCAGCGGAGAAGAAATTTTGCTGCCTGGACCGCAAACCCTGCCATGAAGCCAAATTAGCAGCCTTTTCCGGACTTTTTTCGGACAATGATTTTATGATCCAGCCGCCCCGCACTATTTCCGTAAAAGGTAGACTCCAACTGAGG
The DNA here is from genome assembly GCA_050734895.1 of Candidatus Dormibacteraceae bacterium. Lineage (GTDB taxonomy): Bacteria > Chloroflexota > Dormibacteria > Dormibacterales > Dormibacteraceae > JBOHUW01. The sequence continues at coordinate 1,042 of JBOHUW010000279.1, forward strand.
GATATGAAGCGTGTCAACAGAGCAGGATAACCAGGCGCAGAGTGGCGACGAGTGGGTCGGGCTGCTCTCTATGGATGGCTACTGGCGGTGGGACGGTCGGCAGTGGCAAGCGGTGGACCAGGAAGAAACTCCTTCCACCCCCGCTCCGAAAGCCGCTCGACCAAACGTACCGGAGTGGAAATCTCCCTGGGCAACCCCGACTGATAATCAGAGCGAGAAACCCGCCCCGGCTGATCCCACCCCAATGATTACTCGAGCCGCCCTCTTCGGGAAGAAGAGCTTCACCCCCCAGCCGCCAGCGGAGAGCCAGCGTCCAATCATCTCGCCCAGCGTATCCCCGCCCACCTGGAAATCACCGCTTCAGCCCCCCGCCCCCGAGCAGGAGCTGATCCCCTGGTCCAGGCCACAGTCGGCGGCACCGCTGCCGACTCCGATTGGGCGAGAGGATGCCTTGATTCCCCAGAGTACAGCAGCCATCACCACCGACCGAATGCTTCAGACGCCAGTCCCGGTCCCGGAGAGCGGATTTCGACGGCTAATCTTTGATCTCACCGCCGGTCATCTCAACCTCGGCCCCAGCGTCGAGGATAAACGTCGACGGCAGCTTCTCTTTTTGATCCGAACCCGGGTCAACGGCTGCCGTCGAATCGCGGTTATCTCGCGCAAGGGGGGGATCGGCAAGACTACCACCAGCCTAATGCTGGGCCATCAATTCGCCTCTGCCCGCGGCGACCGAGTAGTCGCGCTGGACGCCAACCCCGATGCCGGCTCGCTGGGCGACCGAGTGGTGCGAGAGACGGAGGCTACGGTTACCGATATCCTCCGCGAGGGCGAGCACCTCAGCGCCTACTCTGACGTCCGTCGCTTCACCTCTCAAGCCCCGAGTCGGCTAGAAGTGGTGGCCTCGGATAATGATCCCAGCATTACCGAGGCGTTGGGGGCCCAGGATTACAGCAGCGTTATGGACGTTCTCGCCCGTCACTATAGCCTGATTCTCTGCGACACGGGAACCGGGATTCTGGATTCCGCCACCCGCGGAATCCTGGATATGGCCGACCAGGTCGTGCTCTGTGCCGCCCCCTCCCTGGATGCCTCCCGGGTCTCGGCATCAACCCTCGATTGGCTAGAGAAACATGGCTATGGCCAGCTGGCCCAGGAGGCGGTAGTGGCGATCAATGGAGTCCGTCCCGGCGGGCCGGTAGAGGTCGACAAGCTGCAGAAGTTTTTCGAGCGGCGCTGCCGGGCGGTAACCCGAATACCGTGGGATGTCCGTCTCGCCGCCGGAGCCGAAACCACCCTGGAAGAGCTTCACCCGGCCACTCGAGCCGCCTACTTCCAACTCGCGGCAATGGTCGCTGCCGGCTTCGTTCGGACGGGCGGACCACTTTGAAAAGGAGCTGTCAATGCCAAGCATGAACTTAACTCGTGATGAGGCCGAGCAGCGATCTCGCTTACTGAGCGTTAGGTCTTACCAGATCGCCCTCGACCTCACCCAGGGCGAAACCACCTTCGAATCGACCATTGAAATCAGCTTCACCTGTGCCTCGCCCAATGCTTCTACTTTCATCGATCTGATCGCCCCAGCAGTCCGCGAGATCACCCTAAACGGCCACCCGCAAGAGGTGACAAAGGCTTTCGATGGAGCCCGATTCACTGTCGATGGGCTGGCCGATTAGAACCTCCTGCGGGTGGTTGCGGACTGCGCTTACATGAATACCGGTGAAGGGCTGCACCGCTTCGTCGATCCGGTTGATGGCAGAGTCTACCTCTACACTCAATTCGAGGTCGCCGAAGCCCGGCGGGTCTTCGCCAACTTCGAGCAGCCCGACCTGAAGGCCAGCTTTGCCTTTACCGTCACTGCCCCGACCGAGTGGGAGATCTCCTCCAACTCGCCCACCCCGCTCCCCAAGTCAGGAGGTGAGGGGATCTCGATCTGGAAATTCGCCCCCACCCCCCCGATCTCCACCTACATCA
>JBOHUW010000280.1:0-3013 GCA_050734895.1 Candidatus Dormibacteraceae bacterium
AGGAGGCCCTTACTATCTACCGCCAAGAGCTTCCCGAGCAATGGCGGCGAGAGCCGGCGATCAAATACCTTGCAGAACAATACCAGTTGAGGGAAGGGACTCACAATGGTTAGATTTTGGCCGGATTCGTCAACGTAGCCAATCATCTACCTTCTACCCCGCTTTCGCAAAATTTGGCCATTGCGTCCATTTCAATAACCTCTCGACGGAAAATTCATTATGGGCCGGCACTTGGACAGCGTCCCGAAGATGATCAAGCTTGATCATCTTCGAAGGCGATCAAATATTACCGAAGATGCTCATTCTCAGGCTTGACCAGCTTCGAGATTTCTTGAACATCTTCGAAGATGTTCAAACAGACCGAATTTTGACCACCTTCGTAGATTCACCGTCTTGCCTCGGCCAGCTTCCGCAAGCTTTCCGAACAATATTGATTGGACACCGCGGACATGCTGCCGTCCACTCCAGGGAGCTGCCAAGTCCAACCCCCACTCATCCCCTGCTTGATCGAATCCACCCGTAACGACTGCCGGGCACGACGCAAGGTCATCTCGGTAATTCCGATCTCACGTGCCTCTTTGGTGGCCTGCTTGCTTGACATCGGACCGCCAGAGAGTAGATCGATAAGGAATGCCTCGGCCTCCTCCAGGGCGCTGCGCTCTCCAGCTGACTCGCTATTGGCCACCACCAGCAGCTGCGCCGCGGTCACCTCACTCGCTCCCTGCCACTCCACCCGCACTCCCTCAATACCTGCAGACACCATCTTGTAGGCCAGCGAGGGTGGTGGGGCACTGAGATTGGTCTTCACCGGAGCCAGAATCCTCCGCTCCTCATCCTGAGGGTCCTTGGCCATCAGCAGCCCTACCCTCGCCGCACCAATGATCCCTATCGATCCTCCTCCGCGATAGATCGGGCTACCTCCACTAGCTTTGTTCAGGTGACGCACTACGACTGCTACCACACCAGCTCGCTCGGCCAGGTTAGCCAGCGATGCCAAGGCTCTGCGTACATCCTGGTCTCGATGGGAGTTGACCTCTCCTCCCAGATATGCCATCAGGGGGTCGATGATCAGCAGCTTGGCCGACATTTCCCTAATTACTCGCTCAACCGCCGGTATATCCTCAGCCGATAGAACGACCACCCCTGCTCCGCCTGGAATACTGTCAGTGCCATCGGGCATCTGCCCACCAGTACTCACCCTCGCCGCCAGATCGAGAGTTAGGGTTGACTTTCCCAGTCCAGGGTCGCCATCGAGGACGACAACCTTGCCCAGGGGCAGCCAGCTGCCACCAGAGCCATTCCACCTCCTCTCGCTCTACCTCGGAGATCCTGATGGTCTGAGATGCACGCTTTGGATCTCCCGACTCCAGAGCTTCAGTTTCGAGCTGACGCAGAGACTCACCAACTGTCTCTAGCGCCTCTCTGGCATCGAGGAGTTCATCCTGACCCAGCTGCATCAGCTTTTGATCCAGGGCGATAACTCGCCGCTTGTTGGCCAAGTTTTTGACGATTCGGGCGTAGTGCTCGATAGCGGCTCCGGAGACCTTCCGTGAGCATTCAGCCCTAAGCAAGGATCAAAAGAAAGAGTTAAAAGCTCGATTTGAACTTAAAAAGGTGGTGCGCCTGGAGGGAATCGAACTCCCTACCTCGCGGTCCGGAGCCGTGGCTTACGGTTACCTAACCTAACGGTATATCCCCAAATAATCTCAGTCCTAGTTCACAAATGCCCATCGTATGGATTTGCGGTTACCGAATTTCACCGGTCAATAACAACCTTGAGTTAAGAGGGTCGACGCAACACCATTAAAAAGCGAGGTGTTGTAAATGTCGTGGAGAAAATCGAAGATTAAGGCCCAGTTGGTGTTCTGGGAAAAGCTGCGTCTAGGATATTCGAGTCGGGCGGCGTGTCAAGCTGCCGGAGTGAACAAGAAGACCGGATATGAATGGCGCAAGGCCGCCGGAGGTCAGATTCCCAAGGCTCCCACGATCTCGCCTCGCTATCTCTCATTGGAGGAGCGCGAGTGCATAGCAGATCTACGAGTAAATGGCGCCAAGATCAGGGAGATCGCTGAGGCGCTAGGCCGAGCTGCATCGACCATCAGCCGAGAGATATCGCGTAACTCCTCCGAAAGCACAGGAAAGTATGGGCCCTATGCCGCCAATAGAAAGGCAAAAGCCAGAGCATCTAGGCCTAAGCATTCAAAACTCGAGCACCCGCAGTTGGTACGATTTGTCGAAGATAAGCTGATGCAAAACTGGAGCCCGGAGCAAATCAGCCGGGAGCTGAAATCCGAGTTCGAGGGGCGAGAAGAGATGCAGGTATCGCACGAGACGATCTACCAGGCCATCTTCGTCCAAGGTCGTGGCCAGCTCAGAAGGGAGCTGCATCAGCAGTTGCGAACTGGGCGAGCAGTGCGCCGGCCGCGAAGATCTGAGTCCAAAGAGCGCTCCGGACAGATCCCCCAGATGGTGATGATCAGCGAGCGCCCAGCCGAGGTCGAGGATCGAGCAGTGCCCGGACATTGGGAGGGCGATCTAATCTTGGGGGCCGACTGTCGCTCGGCTATCGGCACTCTGGTCGAGCGTAAGACTCGTTACCTAATGCTCGTTCACCTACCCCATGATCATGGGGCTGAGAGTGTGCGCGATGGTTTACTCAAGACCATCTCTAGCCTGCCTAATCACCTTCGCCGCTCGCTCACCTGGGACCAAGGCAGAGAGCTAGCCCGCCACCGAGAAATCAGCTTGGCTACCGAGCTTGACATCTACTTCTGTGACCCGCACAGTCCCTGGCAGCGGGGCTCCAACGAGAATACCAACGGCCTCCTGCGGCAGTATTTTCCCAAAGGCACTGAGCTTTCAGTCCATTCCCCAGCGCACCTACTCAAGGTCGCTGCCGAGCTCAATAGCCGTCCTCGTAAGACTCTCGGCTGGATTACTCCTGCGCAGGCTTTCAACCGCTTAATATCAGACCCCAATCACCCATTTGTTGCGTCGACCCCTTGAGATCGCC
>JBOHUW010000281.1:0-3010 GCA_050734895.1 Candidatus Dormibacteraceae bacterium
TCAGCCGCTACGGAGTCGTTGCGGTGGCCGGCTCCAAGGGGGCTTTGCATCAGGTGGTCGATATGGTGGAGAAGCCGGCTGCTGCGGCGGCGCCAAGCGATCTGGCCATCTTTGGCCGCTATGTGTGGGCCCCCGACGTCTTTCGGTTTCTTGATCAGGTCGAACCGGGCAAGGGGGGGGAGGTGCAGATCACCGATGCCATCCGCCAGACGATCGCTGACGGCCAGGTGCTGGCCTTGGAGTTTTCCGGGGACTACTACGACACGGGTACTATTCCCGGCTATTTGAAGGCCAATCTGGCCTTCGCTCTCTCCCGAGATGATCTGCGCGAAGAGATGTTGGCAGCGATTGCTGAGCTGGTGCCAAAAAACGGCGGCGTCGCGGCCGTATAATCCAGAGAAGAATCTGGTGGAATTGAAGGTTGAGCGAGTAATGGGATGGCAGTATCAGATAAAAGACGCTTTGACGACGACCGTGTCGTGCGCTACGAGACCGAAGGCAAGGACTTCGAGATCGAGGTCACACGCACGCTTAATAAATGGTGCGTCAGCGTCTATCAACTGCCCGATCGGGGCAACGTGGCTCAGGATTTCTTCCCGCAGCGGTGGCGAGCCTTGGCGCGGGCGCAGGACTTCGTTCGATTGCTCAACCAACGCGGTAATTCGGACGCCGGGGCAAGGTAGCAGGACTGCTGTTTGAGACGCTTTTTACCTCTCCTATGGGCTGGGTTGTTGGTGATAGCTACGGTTAGTGTGGTGGCCTGTGGTAGTTCCAACTCAGGTGGGGGAGCCCCCAACCAGGGTCCGATTAGTCGATCTGGCGACGAACAGGAGCAGACTACTAGCTATACCGTCTCCGATCCGGTGACTTCTCTGGTGGTGGATGATCATGCCGGCAATGTGCGAGTGATCGGAGGTGATGGCAATGGGGTGGCGGTTATCGAGCGAGCTGTCTTTCAGAACACGGCGCCGCAAGCCACCCATAAAGTCGAATCTGGCCAGCTCACTCTCACCTACAGCTGTCCGAATGGCAGCTGTGGAATTAACTATGAAGTACATATTCCCCGCTCATTATCGGTGCAGGTGAATAGCGATGCGGGCAACGTATGGTTGCACTCGCTGAGTGGAGAGGTTAAGACCAACGTTCAGGCGGGGAATGTTGAGGCGGCCTTTGACCAGCCGCCAAACATGGTCAATTTCACCGTAGGGGCGGGCAATTTAAGTCTTCGGCTGCCGGGCGAGGATACCTATGCCGTCAATGCTACAGTGGAGGTCGGCATGTCAAATGTTGATGTGCAGCAGGACGCCTCATCGTCCCATAAAATCAATGCTCGAGTGAATGTCGGTCGCCTGACAATAGATACACGAGATACGCGCTGAGAGGAGGTGGATTTTTTGCGATGGGATTTTATGCGTCGTGAGTGGGGTGCGGTGACCTTTGTAATCACGGTGATTATCGGAGCGATCGTAGTGCCTTTGGCGCTGCTCTTCGGGCATCAGTCGGCGGCCTGAGATAGATATTGAGTTGGAGTCGATTAATTCGGAGTTGAGCGTAAGTTCCAACGCTTAGCGTTGCCTGTTCATGCTTCGCAAACTGAGCCCACTCACGGTGGGTGCCTTTGCCATCGGAACCGATGTTTTCGTTGTGGCTGGACTGCTGCCCAACATAGCCCACAGCTTATCGGTTTCGCCGGCGTTGGCCGGTCAGTTGGTGACTGCCTTTGCCTTGATTTATGCTATCGCCTCACCGATTTTGGCGGTTGTCACCGGAACAGTTGGCCGTAAGACATTAATCGTTTTGGTGCTTCTCATTTTTGCCGCGGCCAACGTCCTGGCTGCTGTATCCACTTCTTACCCTATGCTCTTAGGGGCGCGAGTGCTGGCGGCCTGTTGTGCTGCGCTTTTCACCCCTAATGCCTCGGCGTTAGCTGTGGCAATGGTTTCATTAGAGCAGCGTGGGCAGGCTTTGGCTGTGGTTTCCGGAGGAGTGACACTGGCGAGTGTCCTTGGTCTGTCGGCGGGAACTCTCGTGGGAAGCTATTTTGGCTGGCCGGCAAGCTTTCTGCTGGTAGCGACGTTAGCCATGATCTCAGTCGTGGGCATTATGGTTGGGCTCCCCGCAGTCGCCGCTCCCTCATCGGTGGGGCTTAGGGCTCGGCTGGAAGTTGCCTACCACCCCCCGGTGTTAATGATGCTGGTGGTAAGCGTACTCGGATTTTCCGGCTTCTACGCCGTTTTTACCTACATTGCCCCGATAGCTCACACCATTGCCGGGTTGGGTTCTGTCGGACTCAGCGGAGTCCTGCTGGTTGCCGGAATTGGCGGTCTGGTCGGAATCATTCTTGGTGGTATTGGAGCCGATCGCTGGTCCGCTTGGAAGGTCCAGGCAGTGAGCCTCGCGGTTATCGGTAGCATGTTATTGGCTACAGGTCAGCTGGCCTCAAGCAGTCCTGGCCCGCTCCTTGGGTTGCTGAGTTTGATTGTGACGATGGTGCTCTGGTGGGGGGCTAGTTGGGCTCTCAGTTCACCTAACAAGAAGATTCTTCTTACCCACGCACCGGATACACCGGCGGTCGTCTTCTCGCTGAGTAACTCAGCAAACTATATCGGCATCAGCCTTGGCGGCGCCCTAGGAGGGATCGCGTTGCAGCATGCTGGCTCGGCTGCGGTTGGTTTTCTGGGTGGAGGGTTGGCCTCCGCAGCTCTGATTATTTTCCTCGTCGGACGGCGGTTGCTTGATCCGCCTGGGTCTCAGTAAGCCTGTTTTAACTGTAATATTCTTACTGAATATGAATGCATTTCTCTGGCTGCTGATAATTGCCGTGCTGGTTAACGCGATTTTGGTGGGGGCCAGTTTAGATCAGTCGATCAAGCAGCTTCCAGCGCGACACCGGATCGGGGTGGTTGCTTACTCCGAGTACAGCAAGGCGGCCGATCTGGCAAACGGTGTGCTCTGGTATGGCGTGCTTGGAATCGGTGGCGCCCTGATTACTCTGGCCGCCGCGGTGGTA
>JBOHUW010000282.1:0-3007 GCA_050734895.1 Candidatus Dormibacteraceae bacterium
CCCTCCTCCTGCTGGCCAGCGCCCGAGGCCCGGAGCAGCTCACTCTCTCCTCGGTAGCCATCCACTCCGCCTCCGGATGGCGGCAGCTGAGCGAAAAGGTAGAGCGTCCGATCAATCCGGCCCCGGCCACCACCATCCTGCTGCGCATCCAGCTGCCCGCCGGCAGCTACGATTCCCTGCAGCTCGGTGATGCTCACCTATCCGACCCGATCTCGGTCCAGAGCAATCAGGTCGAACCGGTGCTGATCAGCGTCGCCGGTGGCCACCCTCTGACCAGTGGAATCTACATCGGCAATGAACAGCTCAACCTGGGCCTCAATGAGCTTTCCGGCCAGATCCACCAGCTGCCCCCCTTCGAACTCCAGGACCAGGATGGGCAACGCTTCGATAAATCGACGATGGCCGGTAAAACTTGGGTGATCGCCGCCTTTCACACCACCTGCCACACCACCTGCCCGCTCTACACCGGCCTCTTCCTTCGGCTCCAGGCAATGCTCCCCCCCTCGGTACGGCTAGCCGAGGTAACCACCGATCCCACCCAGGATACCCCGGCCACACTGCAGCAGTACGCCCATCAGGTTGGAATCGGCTGGCGGCTGGCCACCGGTGAACGAACCCAACTGGAGAATTTCTGGCAGTTGGCCGGAGTCGGCCTCAGCGATCAGCAGCTCCACACCTCAACTTTGATGGTGATCGATTCTCACGGCTACCTGCGCAGCGTCTATCAGGGAGTTCCTAACCTCAACCAACAGCTGCCTTCAGCCCTGGCCACAACACTCAATCCTGAGGGGCAACGAGAGTTGAACAGCCACGGTAATGGATGGGGGTTAAGTCAGGTTATGGATACCCTGAACGGGGTTTCTAAGGTAGTGTCTTCAACTTCATCGGGCGAGGCAAGCCTAGCCCCTACATTCTCGGCACCCGACTTGAACGGCAAGGCGCACTCTCTCAGCGAGCTACATGGCCATCCGATCCTACTCAACTACTTCGCCTCGTGGTGCTCAGGCTGCCAGCAGGAGATGCCGCTGATCCAACAGGCCGCCGGCAAGCGAACCGATCTACGGGTGCTGTTGATCGACGAACGAGACGACAACCATGCTGGCCGACACTTTTTGAGCCGGTTGGGAATTCAATTCACCGCCCTCCAGGATCCGAACGGAGCGATCGGCAACCGCTATCAAATCAGCGGATTACCGGCCACCTTTTTCATTCGTCCTGACGGAAGTATCTCCAGCCATTACGCTGGGACGATGGATCAGGCTACACTATCGAGTCATCTCACCGATTTGGGAGTCAACTAAACAATGAAGAAGGTCAAGTCTACTTACGTCCGCAAGCCGCCCCCCTGGTGGAGCGGGCCCTGGATCGTCGCCGGAGCGGCGATTCTCATCCTCCTGGTGATCGGCGGCATCGCCGTCTTGGCCACCCTACGGTCGAATTCGCCCACCGCACCGCGCAATGACGCAGCGGTCATCAATCAGACCAGCCATGTATCGGCCAACGTCTTCGACCAGGTAACCCCGGCCAGCAATTCCATCCACCCCACCAGCGGCAGTTTGATCAAGACTCCCGACGGCAAGATCAAGGTACTCTACATCGGCTCCGAGGCCTGCCCTTACTGCGCCGCCGAGCGATGGAGTCTAGTCGCCGCCTTAAGTCGCTTCGGCAGCTTCAAGGGACTCGCCCTGACCAGCTCAGCGAGCAACGATGTTTACCCCAACACCCCCACCTTCACCTTCCTCCACAGCAGCTACAGCAGCGATTCAATCTCCTTCGATTCGGTTGAGTTGGCGGACCACAATGGCCAGCCTCTACAGACACCGAGTCCAGCCGATCAGAAGCTGTTAGATACCTACGGTAAAGACGGCGGGACCCCCTTCCTCCTAATCGGAGGGAAATATGGCGGATCCGGAAGTGGTTACCTCCCCGATTTGATACAGGGCAAGAGCTGGGATCAAATTGCCGGTGGTCTCAGCAACTCTTCGGCCACTTCCACCAAGGGAATTATTGGCGAGGCTAACATGCTAAGCGCGGCGATCTGCCAGACCAACGGCGGTCAACCGCTGAGTGTCTGCCAGAGTACCGCGGTCAAGCAGGCCATCCCCATCCTCAACAAAAACAAAGGCTCGAGCTAGAAACATGGGAATGCTACTGGTCATAACGATCCCCTTCAGCCCGATACTCCTCCAACTCGGTCCGCTGGCCATCAGATGGTATGGGGTAGGCTACGCGGTGGCTTTTTTGCTCGGCCTCTGGGTCGCTTCCCGTCACCTCAAACGGTACGGAATGAGCGAGCACGACTACGGCGACCTCGCCTTCTGGTCGATCGTCATCGGGTTGATCGCGGCTCGTCTTTATTACGTGGTGCAGAGCAATGCCGGCTTCTACCTCACCCATCCGGCCCACATCCTGGCCTTTTGGGAGGGTGGCATGGCCTACTTCGGCCCGCTCTTCACTATCCCTATCCTCATATTCCTTTACTGCCGCTGGAAAAAGCTCTCCTTGTGGCCGGTGTTAGATGCCGCCGCCCTCTTCGCCGCCATCGGTCAACCGATCGGCCGGATCGGCAACCTCTTCAACGGCGACATAATCGGCTATCCCTCCACCCTACCCTGGGCGACTAGCTACACCAACCCACTGACCTTCGCCCCGGCGATCGGGGTCTCCTACCAGCCGGCCGCCGCCTACGAGCTGCTGCTCGGGTTGGCCATACTTGGCCTCCTCCTGCTGCTGCGACGGTGGGGCAAGGCTCGAGCCGGCGCGCTCTTCCTGGCCTACCTCGCCCTCTACTCGATCTCTCAGTTTGGGGTCTTCTTCCTCCGCCAGAATGAGATCATCGCCTGGGGGTTGAAGCAGGCTCAGTTTTCGGCGATCGCCCTCGCTCTGATTACCATCATTCTCTGGCTGATCTGGCGGAGAACTACAACCAAACCTACAGAGGCAGAGCCACTACCAACCTCGTCCATCTCAACTGTAGAGACAGACGATCTCTCGCCCGATGCAAGAG
>JBOHUW010000283.1:0-3004 GCA_050734895.1 Candidatus Dormibacteraceae bacterium
GCATCGGCCGGGTAGCCAAAATCACTATCAACCGGCCAGAGGTGCGCAACGCCTTCCGACCGACTACTCTGTTTGAACTTAGCCAAGCCTTCAACCAGGCCAGGGATGATGCCGAGGTGGGGGTGATCATCCTAACCGGGGCGGGCACCAAGGCCTTCTGCTCGGGGGGAGATCAACGCGTTCGGGGTGATGATGGCTATCGCGATGAGCACGGTGTGGGGCGGCTCAATGTGCTCGATTTGCAGATCCAGATTCGTCGGACCCCGAAGCCAGTAATCGCCATGGTTGCCGGCTATGCGGTGGGAGGCGGACATGTATTGCATGTGATTTGTGATCTGACCATTGCCGCCGACAATGCCCGCTTCGGCCAGACCGGGCCCAAGGTGGGCAGCTTCGACGGCGGCTATGGCTCCGGCTTGCTGGCCCGCATCGTCGGTCAGAAGAAGGCGCGGGAGATATGGTTTCTCTGCGAGCAGTACGACGCCGCGGCAGCGCTCCAGATGGGGTTGGTCAATCGGGTAGTTCCACTCGCCGAGTTGGAGGCAGAGACGTTGCAGGTGGCGGCCCGGATGCTCCAGCACAGCCCGCTGGCGTTGCGGATGATCAAAGCCAGCCTCAACGCGGCCGATGATGGGCTGGCCGGGATTCAGCAGCTGGCCGGGGATGCCACCCTCCTCTATTACCTTAGTGAGGAGGCTCAGGAGGGGCGGAATGCTTATGTGGCAAAGCGAGCCCCCAACTTCTCCCGCTTTCCTCGCCGACCGTAGCTAAACGGTGTCGGCCCAGCTGACGGCGCGGCGGGTTTGGTGGTTGGCGGCGCGCCCGGCAACTCTTGCTGTCGCCGTGGCACCGGTTTTGGCCGGCACTGCGCTGGCTGCCAGCCGGGGGGGGCACCGCCCCTTTGCTGCCGGCTTGGCTTTGGTGACCGCCCTGGCCCTGCAGATTGGAGTCAACTACGCCAATGACTACTCTGATTTCGTCCGTGGGGCGGATACCCCGGATCGAGTTGGTCCACTGCGCGCCGCTTCCTCCGGCATAATCCCTCCGCGGCAGGTCAAATTGGCCGCATTACTCTGGTTTGGCCTTGCTGCTCTGGCCGGTTTGGGTTTAAGCCTGACCACCGATTGGCGATTGTTGCTGGCTGGGGGGGCGGCGTTGCTTGCCGGTTGGCTCTACACCGGGGGGCCCCGTCCCTACGGCTACCTTGGGTTTGGTGAGCTCTTCGTCTTCATCTTCTTCGGTCTTCTGGCAACGGTGGGAACGGTCTATGTTCAGCTCCTGACGATTCCGAAGGCCGCCTGGCTGATCGGCGGCTCGCTGGGGTTGCTGGCGAGTGCAATTTTGACTCTGAACAACCTCCGGGATCGGGAAACTGACGCTGTCGCGGGGAAGCATACCCTGGCCGTTCGTCTGGGAGCGAGCGGGAGTTGGTGGCTGCTCCTCGGTGAGATGACGTTGGCCCTCCTTCTTCCGGTGTTGGCGGTGGCTTTCGCCGGGACTCCCTCACTGGCCGTACTCCCGCTGGCCCTGGCTCCCTTTATGGTTCAGGTGCTGCGGGCGGCGGCCTCGAGCGAGCCTCGGAGGTTGATCGCGGCACTCAAACGGATGGCGCTGATTGAGCTGTGGTTTGCCCTGTTGTGGGCGGTGGGAGTTATGCTGTAGTTTGTAGCGTAAGAAATTTACGATGCGGCTAGAACATTGAGTATGGAAGAAGAGATTTGGATGTCCGCGGTGGAAACTGCCGAACGGGCGGCTATATCTCGGCCGCGGGTTCCCAGCTGTTCAAGGAAGGTGCGCTCGAGGGCCATCGAGCGCACGGACGTCTCCTAATTGGTGAGCACTCGCTGCTGGCCTGGGCGGCGCGGCGGGGACGCATACTGAAGACGTCGCCACCGACCATGGAAGCATTACGCCGGCGGAGAAATCGGATCTGGTCCATCGCTCAGCGTCTAGGGGTTCGATCATTGGCGGTGTTCGGATCCGAGCTGCGCTGAGACTGCCCGAGCTGGCCCTGTAGTAAGCTCTTACTCTGTGAGGGTGGCGATTATCGGCTTGGGGCTGATCGGAGGATCTCTGGCCATGGCGTTGCGCCGAGCCCGTCCGGAGTGGGAGCTAATCGGAGATGATCACGTTCCCGAGACCATGCAGCAAGCGGTGCGAGGTGGCTTGGTTCAAAGCGGTGATATTCGAACTGCCGATATAGTGGTTTTGGCAGTCCCGATTCCCGCCTTTCCGAAAGTGTTGGCTGGTCTCTCTGGCAGCAAGGCGGTAATCACTGATGTGGCCAGCACCAAAACTCAGGTGATGGCCTGGGCCGAAGCGGCGGGGGTTGATCTGATCGGGGGACATCCGATGGCCGGTCGGGAGAGAGGCGGTTTGGAGATGGCCAAAGCGGATTTGTTCGAACACGCACCGTGGGTACTGACTCGTGAGCAGCCAAAGTTACTGGAGATGATTCGAGCGGTAGGAGCGGTTCCTTTATTGATGGAGTTTGAGCTGCACGACGAAGTGATTGCCGGGGTCAGTCACCTCGGGTTTGTCCTCTCGGCCGCCTACATGTTAGCTCTGGCTAAGCATCCGCGATGGGAGCAGATGGCACAACTGACCGGCCCTGGCTTTCAGGGGATGACCCGGCTGATGCTAGGTGATCCCTGCCTTCCCTCCGCGATCGCCAAAAGCAACTGTCGAGCGATGATCCAGATCTTGACGACATTTGAGGCCGAGTTGACTGCCTTTCGTAAAGGCCTGGAGGCGGAGGGTGAATCTGTCGGAGCACTCTTCAGTGAGGCTCATCAAGCGGCTGAGCGGTTTGCCACAGTGAAGGATGAATTTATAAATCAGGCAGGGCGAGGGAGATCTAATGTTAAAGAGAGTTGAATTGGCGCAGCAGCGGCGCAATGAGTTGGAGTTGCCGGTTTATGAAGAGATAGAAGAGGAGGTGCTCTGCCTGCGTGGGCAGGATGTCTTCGCCGAAGGTTCATGGCAAGGCTTCTGCCCCCAGCGG
>JBOHUW010000284.1:0-3003 GCA_050734895.1 Candidatus Dormibacteraceae bacterium
GTTCTGCTGAACCTCCATCGAGCTCTAAAAACTGATTGTGATCTTGCACACGCTAACGCTGTCCAGTAGCGAATTTTACAGTTTTTCGGCTATCCGGGGCAACCCCAGACTGGTGAGGACTTGTCCATCCATAGGGTCCAAATACCGACCGACGCATCAGATTGGCTGGTCGACCCGCGAGGACAGCCAAGCAGCCATCGCTGCCTCGTCGACTTCCCCATTCGCAACGGCAAGCATCTGCTTGACCGCGTCATCGGCAGACACGTGCAGATCACGGCCATTGAGAGCACAGAACATGATGAGGCATCCCCAAGCCAGCCGCTTGTTGCCATCCGGGAGCGGATGATTGCGAGCAATCCTTACTGCAAGCACAGCCGACTTATCAAGGAATTCCGGATATAACTCATGACCGCCGAATGCTGCCTGAGGAGCATGCAACGCCGACTCCAAAAGCCCCAGCCTGGCTGCTGTCGACAAGACCGCGGCATCTATGCCGGTCACGCTCTCGGCAACAACTAGCGCTTCGGCCAGACTCAGATACCTCACTCTGCTAGGCGGGTAATGATCTCTTGGTCTCGTTGGGTCAGCTCTCGCAGCTGGGTCATGAACTTACTATCAGCTTTGACCCGCTCGATCTCCGCATCCAACGCGTCGATGATCAGCATGTTGACGCTGATCCCTCGGCCCCGAGCCACAACCTCAACTGTTTCGGCCAGCTCCTCTCCCATCCGCACGGTTGTCGTTTTCCGATTCATGACTTCATGATAGCATGACGCCGAAATCTTCGCACTTACTTAACGTGAGCTTAAGGCAGAGTTAAATCATCGCTGTCTCCTCTCTTCACCGGTTTACGCACTGGACAGCTGCTTGCTATGAAAACTCGTTAGATATGAACTTGAAAATGGTTCAGGAATTCTCTGAAACTAGAGTGCCAGCTGGATATCGCAGGTTCGATCCCTGCGTCGCCCACCACTCAGCAGATTTGTCCTAATTCAGGGATAATTGTTTAGCGAGTTCGCGAGGGTTCACAGGTCCCGACCTGGTCCGCCTCGTGATCGAGCCAGCCAGTGCTATGGCCTTGAAGAACTCAATCGAGCCAGTTCAGCAGGGAAGCCCGGACCATCCCCCTGGCCCGATGGAGGCGGCTCTTGACGGCCGGGGCGCTGAGATCGAGAGACCGAGCCACCTCAGGCGAGGTCAGTCCTTCGATGTCACGCATGACCAGCACCTGCCGATACCCGAGAGGCAATGCGGCGATAGCCTTGGCGATGTCGCCCAGCAGCGCCGCCTGGATCGCTTCCCGTTCAGTTTCTAGGATTGGCGCGAGAGCGGCGTGGACAACGGGCTTTCGACGCTGGCTTCTCAGTAGACGTAAGCATTCGTGCTTGACCAGCCGGAAGAGCCAGGTCGTGAAAGCGACTGCCATACGCAACGATCCGATCCTGCGCGAGATGATCCACAGCGTCTCCTGGACCGCGTCCTCAGCATCCTCCGGAGTAGGGCAGAGTGAGCGGGCGAAGCGGCGTGCGTCGGGATGGCATCGGACGAGCAGTTCGCCGAGGGCTTCGACATCGCCCTGGCGCGCTGCTTCAACCAGCTCTGGATTGGGATGCACCCCGGAAGTCTATTCCCGTTGGCTCTTCATTTTCCGTCCGAGCAGAGCGCAGGCAGGACAGAAGCCGAAGAAGCCGGTCGAAACCAGCGTGACCGCAGTCACGGTCAGGATGAGGGCGGCGGGAAGGGGCAGGTGACCGGCCCACGCGTATCCGATCAACCCGACGCCAACTACGATCCGAATCCACCGCTCCCAGGTGGGCACGTTTTTCTGATAGAACATAGTTTCAGTCTCCTTGAATGGTGATTAGTGGTCGTCCGAGGTCGGAATGGTTGCAGGCCATATGAACAAGAGACCGTGAAGGGTGGAGTTTGCGACTTTTAGTAGAGGCTGAGGGGAGCAGGATGGCGATGCGTGGTTAGGGATTCGCATGAAAAAGCCCTCAAGTGGCAAGGTATGAGCATCAAATCAATACCATCACCAAGAGGGCTGAGCTTATGCTACAACTGTCAGGCAGCTGATGGTGCTCCGCAGGCTCTGAGGCTCCGCTCTGGGTGGTGTTTCAGGAGGTCTCCCGCATACCATGCTCACGCCTTGGCAATCCTTTCTCGACACCTTCGCCACTTGCTTCACCGCTCCCAGCCGACGACTTTTCGACCATCTACTGACCGCCTGGGTGCTGTGTCCTGGTCACCACACCCTAACCCGCCTTTGGAGTGTCATGCCCGCCGAGGAGCGTCACTCTTATGGTGCTTATGCTCGGTTCATACGCCTGGGCCGTTGGGCGATGGTCAATCTTTGGGAAGATCTACTTCACCACCTGCTCGCCAATTTGGTCCCAGAGGGGGTCATCACTATCCTTTTGGACGACACCCTAATCCACAAGAGCGGGCGCAAAATCGAGGGCTCTGGCTGGTTCCGCGATGCGGTGCGCTCGTCAGCTCGCCAAGTGGTCCTCTCCAGAGGTCTCAACATTGTAGTAATGAGCCTGCGCATCCTACCCCTATGGGGAGGCGAGCCACTGGCCCTGCCAATTCTGGTCAGCCTCCATCGCAAGGGTGCAGCTACTCTTATTGAACTCGCCGCTGAGATGGTTTTTCAACTCGAAAGCTGGCTTCCCCAGCGTAGCTTCCTGCTCGTCGCCGACGGGGCTTATGCTCCTCTGCTTCGCCACCACTTCCCTCGCACGGCTGTCATCACCCGCCTACGCCGCGATGCCGCGCTCTATGCACTTGCCCCTCAGCGCCGCCCTGGCCAGCTCGGACGACCTCGCCTCAAAGGCGAGCGCCTGCCCAACCCATCCCAAATTGCCGCTCTCGCCTCCGATTGGTGCCGCTCCCAGCTCCGCCTGCGTGACCAAGTTGTCGAACGTCGGCTCATCTCCCGCCACCTGCTCTGGTACCAAACTTCCTCCAGCCGCCCTCTGCGCCTAGTTGTCGTTCGCGACC
>JBOHUW010000285.1:0-2992 GCA_050734895.1 Candidatus Dormibacteraceae bacterium
TTCCCCTTGGTGGAGATGGTGCAAGGCTTCACGACGAACATTGCGAATCGCCACCCGCGCCTCCTCGGCACGCTGCTTAACCAGGCGGACGAACTGTTTCCGCCGCTCCTCATTAAGAGGAGGGATCGGAATCCGGATAACTTCCCCATCATTGGCCGGATTGAGCCCCAATTCGGAGGCTCGAATCGCCCGCTCTACCGCCCCCATCTGACTGCGATCATACGGTTGAATCACAATCAAACGGGCCTCCGGGATGCTGATCTGGGCCAACTGATTGAGCGGAGTGGGAGCCCCGTAGTAATCAATGGAGAGGTGTTCCACCAAATCCGGATTGGCACGACCAGTTCTGACCGAGGCCAGCTCCCGCTGGAAGTGCTCGATGCATCGCTTCATAGAGGCCTCGGCTGCCGGAAGTGAATCTCCGGCCTCCTCGATGTTCACTGCAAGTCACCTCCTACCCAAGTTCCTATATCCTCACCCAACACTACTCGCATCAAGTTCCCCTCTTTAAATAAATCGAACAGTCGAATCGGAATCGCATGGTCCATACAGAGAGTAATCGCCGTGTTGTCCATAACCTCGATATTCCGATTCAGGACCTCCAGGTAACCCAGCCGATCCAACTTGGTGGCCTCCGGATTGAGCAGCGGATCGGCGGTATAAATGCCATCCACCTTGGTCGCCTTCATCACCAGCTGACACTCAAGTTCAACCGCCCGCAAGGCAGCAGTGGTATCGGTTGAAAAGTAAGGATCACCGCTACCGCCGGCCAAAATCACGATTCGATCTTTCTCTAAGTGCCGAATCGCCCGCCGTCGAATATAAGGCTCGGCGACCTTGGGCATCTCGATCGCGCTCATCGTCCGGACCTGCATACCATCCTGCTCCAACGCCTCCTGCAGCGCCAGCGCGTTGATAACCGTGGCCAACATTCCCATGTAATCACCGGTTGCCCGATCGAAGCCCCGCTTGGCAGCCGCCAAGCCGCGAAAGATGTTTCCGCCGCCCACCACGGTGGCGACTTCCACGCCCAACTCCCGCACCTCTTTGATCTGGTCAGCAATCGTCCGCACCGAGGGGAAGTCGATGCCGTAGTCCCGCACTCCTCCCAACGCCTCGCCACTCAGCTTGAGCAGCACTCGGCGATAGCGCGGGCCTCCAGTCACCTCTCTACCCCTCCTTGATACTGAAACGGCTGAAGCGACGAACCGTGATATTCTCCTGCAGCTTACCCACCGCCTGAGCAATCAGCTCCTTGATTGGAACCTTGGCATCTCGTACCCACGGCTGTTCGAGTAGACAGGAATCCTTGCCCAAGGCCCGGAGCTGACCTTCAACGATGCGCTCGATAGTCGCCTCGGGCTTACCTTCCTGCTCCGCCTTCCGTCGATAGAGTTCGCGCTCCTGGTCGATCACCTCTTGGGGAATGCTTTCCACGTCGAGCCACCGCGGATTGCTCGCCGCCACCTGCATCGCCAACTCGCGTGCCAACTGCCGAAAATCATCGCCCTTGGCGACAAAATCGGTCTCACAGTTAATCTCTACCAAAGCCCCCACCTGAGCCGGAAAGTCGCCCGTCCGATGAAGGTAAGCCTCGACCAAACCAGCCCCGGTCTGACGATCAGCCCGCTTGGCCGCCTTGGCAATCCCCTTCTCACGCAGCAGCTGAGCCGCCCGCGCCAGGTCTCCCTCGGCACTCTCCAGCGCCGCTTTGCAATCCATCATTCCGGCCCCCGTCATCTCGCGGAGCTCGCGGATCGTGGATGTGGTTACCTCAATCATGATCGCGCCTCCGCAATACTCTCCTGACGGAGGAATTCAGCCTCGGTCATATCCGGCAGGTATTCCTCACTATCCTCCAGATACTCCTCGATCAGATCGTAGCTTGGCGTGGCCAGGAATTCCCGCTCCTCGTTAATTTCCATCTGAACGCCCCGCTCCGCCGCCTCCTTACGCCCCTCGATACAGGCATCGGCCATCTTGGTAGTAAGCAACTTAACCGCCCGAATGGCATCGTCATTGCCGGGGATGACATGCTGGACCAGATCCGGATCGCAGTTGGAGTCGGTGATCGCAACCACCGGGATCTTCAATCGATTGGCCTCGGTTACCGCAATGTGCTCCTTCTTGGGATCGACCACATACATGGCTCCGGGCAGACGGCGCATGTCCGCAATTCCATCGAAGTGATACATCAAACGTTCCAACTCATCCTGGTGTCGCTTAGCCATCTTCTTGGGCAGCTGCTCAAAATATCCCGACTGCTGGAGTTGACGCAACTCCTGGAGACGATCTATTCGCTTCTTGACAGTAGAAAAGTTGGTCAGCATACCCCCCATCCAGCGCCGATTGACGAAGAACATGCCGCTGCGGGCAGCCTCGGTCTGAATCGTCTCCTGGGCCTGCTTCTTGGTGCCAACGAAGAGCACCGGCCGCCCGGTAGCGGCCACCTCCTGAACAAATTTGCACGCGTTTTGCAGCAGCTTGACCGTCTTCTGCAGGTCAATGATGTGAATACCGTTGCGAGCGGTGAAGATGTAGGTTCGCATCTTGGGGTTCCAGCGGCTGGTCTGGTGTCCAAAGTGGACCCCAGCTTCGAGCAGCTGCTTCAGAGTTGCCTGAGCCACGTCTATATATTCTCCTTTTCATTCCTCCGTCCGGCCAATCTCTCATTGATATGGAGAGAGGAGTTCTAATTCTCCGGACGTGTGTATTTGGTTGGCCGCAGGGGCCAGCCTGGGACTATCTTAACTCAGGCGCGGGGCCCCATGCCACACGGTAGTCGTGGTTGGTGCCATCCGAGACGACCTCGGCCTCATCTCTCGGCGTGCGCCTCAATTCCACTCGCTCGGCGCCCGGCAACCCCTCCAATGCGATCCATGAGCGCCTGCATCGCCTTGCCCCCCCATGGTCATGACCCTCTGCTCTGAACAGGCTTCGTAATCGCAGCCATCGTGTTCGAAATAGTGCCAGCCCCTCCCTACTGCGTGAT
>JBOHUW010000286.1:0-2991 GCA_050734895.1 Candidatus Dormibacteraceae bacterium
ACCTTCACCCCTCCGGACAACTCACCTGCTCTATGTTAAGTGAGTGCGATTTCCAATTCTGTTTATCGGTGCCCTCTCCTTCGCTCTGGGAGTTTGGATCTTCCTCTACTTCATATTTGCTCATCCCGATGGAGCGGTGAGCGGAGGCATTGAAGTGGCCACTGCCTTCGCCATGGTTGCCTTCGGTTCTTGGGTAATTTGGCGACGCTACCGGGAGTGGCGAGATGACTGAGGCGGGCAGGATCATGGTCTGTGCCGGGGGCAACTCCGTCGATGAGGAGACCATGCAGGCGGCCTGTAAGCTGGCCCTGGCTCACCATTCAGCTCCGTCAAGGGCCCAAATCTATGTTGTACACATACTGGAAGTATCCCGCTCTCGCCCCCTTTCGGCGTCTACCGAGCAGGAGCTAAAACGAGCCGATCAGATCCTAGAGCGGATGGAACAGCTGGCCATAAAAAAACAGGTCATGGTTGAATCTGAGTTGGTGCAGGCTCGAGAGACCGGGCCGGCATTAGTTGGCGAAGCCCTGGATTGGGGAGCCGACCTCATAGTAATGGGCATCCCTTACAAGCGCCGGTTTGGCGATTTCAATCTGGGCAAGACCGCTCCTTACCTTCTCAAACATGCTGGTTGTAGATTGATCCTGCTTCGTGAGCGGCTCAAATCAGATCGAGAGGCGGCTTTGATTGGTGAATAGGCGAGGGTGGATGTAATCGTAGAGGATGCGAGCTATCGCCGCCACCGGGACGGCGATCAAAATCCCCAGGATTCCGGCCAGACTGTAGCCGGCAATTAAAGCCACAATAACGACCAGAGCGGGGAGCCTGACCGCCCGACCGAAAATCCGAGGTGAGATGAAGTTGAAGGTGACGAAGTTAATAACTATGTAAGTGATGGCAACCAGAAGGGCTAATCTCCAACTGATCGAGAGTGCTACCAGCTCGGCCGGAAGGGCTCCCAAAATCGGACCGACATAGGGAATAAGGGCCGTGATGCCCGCCATCAAACCAAGGGCCAGAGGATATTTCAGTCCGATTACCCAAACTGTCAAGCCGGAGACTAAACCGATTAGTCCGGCCACTATCAGCTGAGCTCGGATATAGGACCTCAACATTTCGATCACCTCGCCCAGGATGGCCTCCGCCTCCATCTGGTAGCTAGTTGGGGACAATCCGAGAATAAAGGACTTCAGACGGTTGACATCAAGCGAAATCAGAAAGGCGACCAGGATCATCAGCCCCGCCTGAGCCAGGGTGCCGAGGGCAGCCAGACCGAGCCCCAAAACCGTTCCCAGCTGACCAAGTAGGAGTTGGCTGCCGTTATTGACCAACAGCTGGGTCATGGCCGAGAAATCTACCTTGGAACCGAGCAGTCTCAGCCGATTCCCCCCCAGGTGAGTCAGCTGATCCTGAGCCGCGGCGACAACTCCAGGGGCTTGGTCCCGGAGGAGCGGGATTTCCTCGACGAAGAGCGGTAGTACAGGAAGAATCAAGGCCACCACAACGCTAAGTAGAACGGTCAGGGCGATTAGAATCGCCAGTGGACGGGGCAAACCGATTCGAGTCAGGAGGGCGGTCCACGGTTCGATCATTAGGGCGATCAATCCCCCCAGAAGTAGCGCTCCCATCACATTGCGGAGCAGATAAACCACCATCCCCAGAACCACCACCGTAATCAACCCAAAGACGATTTGGCTTCGCATGGGTCGGGCGTCGGATAGTGCTGGGGAACTCGGGCTTCTATCGGTCAATTTACGAACTCGCTTGGGAAACAACAGTTACGATCCTAGAGAGGAGTCGGCGATCCCCACCGACGTTTTATCAGCTGATCAACGATCAGGTATCCGATCAGTGCGACAATGACCAATCCTCCGAGCAGCAGTAGTCCGTTGTGCGTCTGCTCGAAGAGAGTTCGCCAGCGTGCCCCCACCGCTTGCCCGATTAGCAACATCAGGAGGTTCCAGATCGCGCATCCAACCACCGTCGCCCCGAGAAAAGGCCTGTACCGCATGTTGAGCAGCCCAGCCGGGTAGGAGATGACCGTTCTCACTACCGGGGTTAATCGGGCGAGAAATATTGTCAGCGCTCCTCTCCGACCGAAGAAATGCTCGGCCATCGTCAGACGATCTGGAGTTAAAAAGATGTAGCGACCGAAGCGTTCAACTCCAACCCGGCCGAGACTACGTGCCAACCACCAGGCTAATGAGGCCCCAATTATCGTACCGAAAATCGAGGCCAACCAGGCCAGTGGCAGGTTAAGATGGCCAACCCCGACCAGGAAACCGGCACAGAGCAGAATTGCCTCATTGGGGATGGGTACCGCCGCACTCTCGGCGATCAGCCAGACGACAATGACCAAATAAAGCAGAGGAACCGGAAGCCGAGTTATTGAATCGAGCAGATGAAGTATTAGATCGTTCATCGAGTGGCTCTCCTCCGCAAGAGGGAAGGAATAGCGCGGGAAGAGACGAGCAGAATTTGGGTCAAGGGATGATTCCACCAGTAAACAATCGATTGCCAGGAACGTAGCCCCCGCCTTATCTCCGCTTTGCTGGAGGTTAGCCTGGCCAGCTGCTCGGTAATTAACTTTTGCTGTTCACTCTGATATAGCTTGAGCCTCAGCACCCGTCGCCTCACGGCTAGCACCCCGGGCATCAGATAAATCAGCGCCGCCAGTACGATCAGTAAGCCGAGCAGCGCCAAGCCGATCGCCACTTGGGCCGCCCAATCAGACATCGACCGGAGTATCTACCTGTTCGAGGCTATCGGAGTGAACTATCGGTAATCCGACCGGGGCCAGGGCGATGATCTTGTCGTCCGCCGGGATACGCATGACGATTACGCCTTGAGTATTGCGACCAATCTGGGAGATCGATCCCACCGTGGTGCGCAGCACCATCCCGGTCGCGGTGATGATCAAAACCTCCTCCTCCGGATCGGCCGCGACCCGGAGGGCCGTCAAAGCTCCCACCTTATCGGTCACATTGAGGG
>JBOHUW010000287.1:0-2987 GCA_050734895.1 Candidatus Dormibacteraceae bacterium
ATCGAGGATAACTCGCGCCTCAGCCTCAGGCGGAAGTTCAAACCCTCAAGAGCGGCTCTCCTCCCACAGTTCGCGCTGCTCGGCTGGGTTCAGCTCCTCGTAGGTGAGCTCGCGCTCGCGGCGCAATCGGTCCATCTCCGCAAAGCGATCTCGGAAGCGTTGGCCGGTTACGCGCAGGGCGTCTTCGGGGTTGATCTTTAGCTTTCTGGCCAGGGCGACCACCGCAAATAGCAGCTCTCCTACCTGGTCTTCATTCGGGTTGGTTAACTCCTTAGTCAACTCCAGTATCCGCGTCGAGGCCGACTCCACCGAATCGAGGTCGAAGCCCATCCGTGCCCCCCGCTTCTGCATATTGAAGGTCCATGCCAATGCGGGCAGCTCGGGCGGCACTCGATCCAGTACTGTCTCCTCGCCCCGTCCGGCCTGGGCCGCAACCGCTGCCTTCTGGTGCTCCCAATTGCGCAACACCTCATCCGCATCATGAGCCTCGACATCGCCGAATACATGAGGGTGACGAGAGACCATCTTGGCCGCCGCCGCCTCGGATACCCGGGTGGCATCGAAGCGCCCCTCCGATTCGGCAATCGCGGCATGCATCGCTACCTGAAGCAGCACATCCCCCAGCTCCTCGATCAGGTGCGCGTCATCATCATCCCGATCGATTGCCTCTAGCAGCTCGTAGGTTTCTTCTAACAGATGAGGGCGCATCGAACGGTGGGTCTGCTGGCGATCCCAGGGACATCCATCTGGAGCACGGAGGCGGCGGGCAAGCTGGAAGATCGCCTCTATCCCCGGAGGGTAGGGGGGAGTTGGGGCAGCTGATTCGGGTTTATTGGACGGCATGCTCTATAGAATAGATCTCGGCCATCGCATCGAGCAGACGGATCAACTCTTCCTTCCATCCCTCCCCCTGACGGCGCAGAAGGAGACGGTTGGGACGCACCCGCAGCCGGCCGGCAAAGCGACGTTCCAGCTCCTGGACATCCAGCTCCCGATCGGGATCGACTCGGAGCGCAATCTCCTGGCCGTCGCTGACCACAGCCCGCAGCCCCAGTCGCTGCCCCTTCAGCTTAACCTGGAGGGAATAGACCAGGTTATCCAGCTGTCCGGGGGCCGGTCCGTAGCGATCGCGCAGCGATCGCAGCGCCGTCTCCAGCTCGGCCTCGCTCTCCGCCGCGGCAAGCTGCCGGTAGGCATTGAGGCGCAGCTTCTCATCTCTAATGTAGGAGCGAGGAACGAAGTGGTCGAGCGGCAGATCGAGATTCAGCTCGGGAGTGGTCAGCACCTCGGCTACCGCCTCCTCCTCGGCCCCGGAGCGTAGCTTGGCTACCGCCTGCTGGAGCATCTGCAGATACATCTCAAAGCCGATAGCGGCAATCGCCCCGTGCTGCTCCGACCCGAGCAGGCTGCCGGCCCCCCGAATCTCCAGATCGCGGAGGGCGATTTTGAAACCCTGCCCCAACTCGTGCAGGCCGGACATCACATCCAGCCGCCGATCGGCGGCCTCGGTCAGCGAACGCTTCGGATCGTAGAGCAGATAGGCGTAGGCCCGCTTGCCCGAGCGGCCCACCCGTCCGCGCAGCTGGTAGAGCTGAGAGAGGCCGAACATCTCCGCCCGCTCGACGATCAACGTGTTGACGTTAGGGATATCCAACCCCGATTCAATGATCGTGGTACAGACCAAAACATCGTGCTCATGGGCGGCGAAATCGACCATCACCCGAGCCAGCTGCCGCTCCTCCATCTGACCGTGCCCAACCGAAACCCGGGCGCGGGGCACCAAGCGGTTGATTCGCTTGGCCGCCGCCTCGATCGTCCGCACCCGGTTGTGCAGGTAGTAAATCTGTCCGCCCCGCGCCAACTCACGCTCGATCACCTCCCGCACCAGCTCATCCTCATCCGCGGTGACATAGGTCTTAATCGGCTGGCGATCCTCTGGCGGGGTCTGAATCACGCTCATGTCCCGCAAGTTGGAGAGCGCCATGTGCATGGTGCGGGGAATTGGAGTGGCGGAGAGGGAGAGAACATCAACATTGGCCCGTAGCCGCTTCAGCCGCTCCTTCTGAAGGACCCCGAAGCGCTGCTCCTCATCGATCAGCAGCAGCCCCAGCCGTTTGAAACGCACATCGCGCTGGAGCAGACGGTGGGTGCCAATCACCACATCTACCGTCCCTGCCTTGACTCCGGCCAAGGTCTGCTGTTGCTGCTCCTCACTGCGAAAACGGGAAAGTACCTCGATACTCACCGGGTAGCCGGCCAACCGCTGGCTGAAGACCTGGAAGTGCTGCTGAACCAGGATCGTGGTCGGTGCCAAGAGGGCCACCTGGCGCCCACTCATCACCGCCTTGAACGCCGCCCGCAGCGCCAGCTCGGTCTTACCGAAGCCAACATCTCCGCAAATCAGCCGCTCCATCGGCCGCTCCGATTCCATATCCTGCTTGATCTCGGCCAGGGCCTGGAGCTGATCCGGCGTCTCCTGCCAAGGAAAACGCTCTTCCATCTCCGCCTGCCAGGGGGTGTCAGGGGCGAAGGCCAAACCCGGCTGGGCAGCACGGCGGGAGTAAATCTTGAGCAGCTCCTCGGCTACTTCCTCGGCGTTTTTGCTCGCCCGAGCCCGGGCTCGCTCCCACTCCCCCCCGCTGAGCCGATGGAGCACCGGCTGCCCCTCGCCACCACCGAGATACTTCTGCACCCGATCTAGGCTCTCCACCGGAACGAAGAGCTTATCCCCCTCCCCGTACTCCAACTCCAAGTACTCCCGCTGCAGCGAACCGCCCGCCTCGGAGGCGTCGGCATCGAGCAGCCGCATGCCGAGAAATCGCGCCACTCCGTGATCGACATGAACCACCAAATCGCCCGGGGCGAAGTCGAGCTGACCGACCAGCGTTCCAGCCCCGGCCTTTCGTGAGGGGCGGAGTTGAGGCTTGGCCAGCCGACCGAAGAGCTCGGAGTCGGTCAGCAGGGAGAAACCCAGCTCCGGGTTACGA
>JBOHUW010000288.1:0-2960 GCA_050734895.1 Candidatus Dormibacteraceae bacterium
TAACAAGGCTAGTCGATTAGCTGTTGACCGGAACTCCCTCGAGCTGGCCCGCCTGACCCGCGGCGGTGATCCTGGGACCTCGCCTATCTACCGCAATTCGCCGACGGGTTCTCCAGTTATTCGACGCAGCAGCTTGGTCGCCTCCGCCTCCAGGTGGCCTACCGTGCCGGCGCCTCCATCTCGGCTGGCCGTTTGATCTATCAAATCGAGCAGAAATTGGGCCTGCGGCTCTTCCTCAATCAGTCGAAGCTCTTTCGATAGCGCTTCAAGCTGGAGGAGGAAGGCCCGGCTACGTCCGGTCAGATGGAATGCTGCGTATTGGAGGGCTGAGTAATCCGGTGGGCCAGGAATCTGTTGTCTCTTAGAGTCAGGCATCATAGAAGTTAATTAAGCGGTAGGCTTCGTGCAATAGAAAGGCGAGGCCGACTAGGCGTGGCAACCATTATGAAAAGCTCTAAAACTAAACTGGGTTATCATTTTCGTGATGCTCGCCGGGAGCGGGGGTGGAGCCAGTCCAAGTTGGCTCGAATGCTGTGCGAGACGGCGGAGGCGGCGGGGTACGCTTCGCTCGCCGTCGATGCCAACACTATAAGCCGGTGGGAGAGGAGTAGACAACAGCCCCAGCCTCATCATCTCCTTCTCCTCTCCCGCCTCTTCAATCAGCCGGCGAAACAAACCGAGCAAGAGAAGGCCGCCCCGGCTTCGCCCCATTCCGAGCAGTGGGAAAGGCTAGCCCGAGTCGTTCTGCAAGGGGGCTCAATCGATCAATTCATGCTCAGGGAGATCGAGGCTCAAACCGCAGCTCTGTACCGGCTCGAGCTGATGACGCCGGCCTCTGAAATCACCTCCCATCTAACTCTATTTTTAGATCAGCTGACCGATCTCCTGAGTGCTGCGGCAGGGAGCGATCTGCGCCGGCGAGTGGTGGTGAGTATCGGAGAGACAGCCGTCCTTGGGGGCTGGCTGGCCTGGGACAGCGGTGATGCACCCACCTCGCAAAGGCTCTATAGAGTCGCCGCCCAAGCGGCTCGCGAGGTGGGTGATAGCGATCTCCTGGCCTGCTGCTTCGGCTTCCTGAGCTACGCTCCGAGCTACGAGGGCAACTCCAGCCAAACGTTAGAGCTGCTCGGCCAGGCGCTGGCCGAGGCTCGCCTGAAGTCTTCGCCCGCCACTTACGGTTGGTTGGAGGCCCGCCGGGCGGAGGAGTTGGCCGGTCTCGGCGATGCGGCCGCTTTGCCGCTGCTGGAAGGCGGCCTGGAGCGCTTCGCCTATCCAAAATCCGATCGTTTGTGGACCAACTTTCTAACCCCGACCAGGGTGGAGAACTTCGCGGTCTCGGTTTATTTGAACTTGGGCCGAATAGAGGAAGCCGAGCCGCTGGCTCTCGCCGCGTTGCAAACAGTGGAGTATCCCAAGCTCCGCCCGGTGGTGTTGGCCGATGCAGCTACAGTCAACCTCCGGCGCGGCAGCTTGGAGGCTGGTCTGGAGTTGGCTGGGGAAGCCCTCATTATTGCGGTGGAGCTGCAGTCGAGGTGGGCGCTGGGTCGACTCCAGCGGCTGGGTCGGTTGCTCCGGGAAGTTAACTCCGAGGAGGCGGTCAGACTGGCCAGTCAAATTAACGCCCTGACGAAATCGCCTGGCTTGTAGGAGAATGGATTAGATGAGGTATTGTGATCTGCTCATGGAGGGGGGTGACTCTACCCTGCCGGAGCGGTTGGAGCCAGTTGATCTGGGGCGGTGGGAGCGGCTCTCTTATTTCCTGGCCAATTCGAAGCCACCGGATGAGGCGGCGGTCGGGGCTTTGGAAGCTGAGACTAATGCTCTTCAGGACCTCGAGCTGACAATTCCCTCGGCTCTTCTCTTTCCCCACCTCGCCGCTCACCTCAACCGACTGGCTGACGTTTTGAATGGAACGGTGACGCTTAAGCTGCGGCAGCGGCTAATCATGACGGCGGGGTCCGCCGCTAGTACTAGCGGTTGGATAGCGTGGGATAACGGTCATTCAGATAGCGCGCAGCGGCTCCATAGAATTGCCTCGGACGCCTCACGTGAGGCAAATTATCCTCTACTCATGGCCTTTCATTTGGGTGATATGAGCTACATACCGAGCAGCCGTGGCGATGCCCGACGAGCTGAGCAGATGCTGGCCCAAGCGCTGGGGCATGTGAACCCGATTGATTTCCCCCGTGTTTTCGCCTGGCTGGAGGCTCGTCGAGCCGAGGAGCTGGCTCGCCTCGGTGATAAAGCCGCTCTGCAGCTATTGGAGAGCAGCCTCAACCACTTCGCCACGACTCCGAACTCTGATGCTTCCTGGGGTAGATTTCTCACCTCCGCCAGGATGGATGTTTTCGCCCTCAACGTTTATCTTCACCTCGGTCGTCACCAGGAGGCCGAACCGCTGGCTCGGCGAGTGATGGAGTCAGTCTCGGTCACCTCGCCCCTCCGCCCGGTGATTTTGGCCGATGTGGCAGCTGCCTATCTGAAGAGCGGAGACTTCGCCCAAGGCACGGAGATTGCCGACCAGGCTTACCGAGCCGCCGCCAAAGTCCACTCCAGGTGGGCACTCAGTCGACTAAACAATCTTCACCAGATGTTCCATGACTCCTAATCAGCCCAACTACCGCCTCCAAAATGCTCGCCAGGAGCGGGGTTGGACTCAGGATGAAGTCGTTAATCGGCTATATGAGTTGGCGGAGCTAGAGGGCTATCCGGAGCTCAAAATTGATTCCGGGATTATTAGCAAGTGGGAGAGGGGGAGGTATCAGCCAGCACCGCATCATGCTTTCCTGCTCGGCAAGCTCTATGAGAGGTCGGTTGGCCAGCTCGGTCTGAAGCAAAATGCAAGTGAGGATGCGACAATCGATAGCCTACTCCCTTTGTCGGAATCCGACACACTTGAGTGTGTGAAACGACGTAAGTTGATGTTCAGTTCGATAACCGGTACGGCTCTAACCCTGGCC
>JBOHUW010000289.1:0-2958 GCA_050734895.1 Candidatus Dormibacteraceae bacterium
TATCCCACTCGGCACCGAGCGTCGAGTCGTCGCCAACGTTGAAGAAAGGCTGGGGCGTATGCAGTGGAAGCGCCGCGCATGCTTGCGCAAACCGAATCAGCGTGCTCGGACCAATGACGTTGAGTTAGTCTTTCTCTGGAAAGTCTTCTTGGAGAAGCTTGGGAAGCCAGTTGGGAGGGCTGCCGGGCTCCTCTAGCATCGCTGTAACCGATGCGTCCTTACCTGGCTTTGTAACGCGGATGCTGCGAGTAACTGTCCCGGAACCAGTTGCAGCCGCCTGGGCGATCTCTTGCCTGCTGCAGGGAGGGTCCAGCGACTGAGCTACGATAGTCATGCCAGCCCCCAGTTTTGTCTCGCGGCTTCGGTTGTAATTTTTCTGAATGCGCGGTCGACGGCCGAATGCGCCCACTCGAAGCGTGAAGAGATCGTATCGACCAGCTCCGACAACTTTCCACTGCGTGCCGTAATCGACAGATTTAGAACAGGAGACATGTCACGGACACTCAAAGGATGGAGCTCGTTTTCTGCGGTTATCTTTGGTTGATATGCGGTCGACACGGCCACATGGACGCGCCCCAGGAACGCCCCTGATTCAGAATCCTCGATAGCTTGCGCGTACCCTAGGTTGAAGTGCTCGAATTTTTCCATGTCGGGCACCTCCACCGCAACGACCCGATTGATATCACGGAAGCTGCCCCACGCGCCGTCCGACTTCAAGATATTGATGTAAGTTATCTCTATTTGAGATAGCGAGAGTCGTTGACCGCCACTACGAATACAAGCAGCTTCAACGACACCGAGGTAACGGCTGAAGCGGTCAAGCAAGTCTTCGAATCCAGGATACTCGACCTCGTCATCCTGTCGGCGCCAGTTCAGGGCAAAGTAATTCGACTGTGCTTGGACGAGCAGCGCCGGCTCATCGGTCTTTGTGAACCAGAGTCTGCGCTGCATCTTTGGAGCGCTAATAAACTGTATCTGTGGCACCGCTGGTTGCAGAACCTGCTCATCGGTCGGCAATTCGGTCGCCATCTCATACGGAGGCATTTCCGTAACATCCGGGAATTCGGCAAGTATATCCGACATTCCCACCATGAGCCGGGGTCCATCCAGCCCCGCCTGCGGTTCGAACGAGGCCGAGATGACCACCTCGTTCACCGGCGGTCGAACGGGCGTCGTGCTCATTAATGAACCTCTCGGGATGAACTCGGGGCCTTGGATCAGTCTAGCTGGTGTGACGCGGGCTATACAGGTCACATCCGTCGCGCCTGCGTGGACAGGTCTGTCCCTGGCCTCCACCTGGTTGGGCTGGCCAAGGCCGACGCGGTGCCACGGGGAGCTGTAGCCCGCGGCAGAGCCAGACGAGGCACGTGTCGGTTGTGTTGAGGGCTGCCGCCGGGCTGCCGTGTGGTCGGCTGGCGCCACTGTCGACGAGATGCCCCACAGGATCAGCGTGCAAGATCATCGATGATCCCGCCGCCTCATGAAGGAGCCTGGTCAAGAGAAGCACCTGACCGAGAATCAGGTGCTTGGCGGCGTACCGACAGCTGATCAGAGCCCGCGACCGAGAAGCGCCCTGCCTACATCAATTGGTACATCAACGGCTACGGACAACCATGGACGTCCTCGGACCCGAACCCGAAGATATGGCCCGTCCACGGACGAATCTGCATGTAGCGCGGGGTGCTGCATGCGACTACGGATCAGAAGCACCGTAGCCCCACCCGTACCCCAGCGGGAATGGAGGCGGCACAACGAAATGTAAGTCCTATTAGAGGCCGCCGCAGAGGTGGAATTCCAGGTCTCGAAGGTCCTACACCGAGTCGGTGGTTTTAACGTGGAACCTTAACCGATAAGGGCGCTTTAGTCAGAGAACCAACGGCGGGATTCCGCGATTCGCATCACAGGTACTGGCTTAGGCGCGAAGCTCCCCGCGATCGTGGATGTTTGCCTAAGAAACGCCTCAGGCAACTTCCACGGATCAGCCAACACCGAATTTAACCACTTCTTGATCTCGTCGTCACTTCGCCCTGTTGGCATCACGTGGCCCTGTCTGGTTGAAAAGCCTCCCGCCTCATGGCAACTCTTTGCCGATTCTAACACGGCACGTTCGCTTCGGTTGCCCAACCGAAGCTCCTCAACAATCACACCCAAGCATGCACTCGCAATTTGAGGGCAATCCATCTCATGCAGCAGCCGCTTATGCACAACGAACTTTTTTGTCTCGTAGTCGAGCCTGGGCAGCAAGGCAGCCAAGGTTGCCGGTCCCAATTTTGTGAGCTTGTTTCGAAGTGTTACTGGCGGTCCAGCCCCCGAGCGCTTAGCGTACTGCGCTGCACGGGCGCTCGCCGCTATAAGGTTTTGTTTATCCAAGTGGTCCAAGCCCGTCGCGCGTTGGTCGATCTCCGGCAGCAGGGCAGTCACGGTGTCCCGCCGGGCCCAAATCAGCACCGCCATCAACCAAAGGCACGAGTCGTGAACATCTTCCAATGCATCCACCTGCGCTGACCACCAACGCACGTCTGATGCATGTCGTCGAGCATTCCGTATCCGCTCGGGAAGAGGAAATATGTCCAGGAAAAGCTGATCCGCTCCAGCACCTCGCTCGGAACGTGAGCGGATTCCGCCCGCGATTACACCGAGCTCCGAGGCAACCCAACTTTTCCCAAACTTAGTCACCAGCTCGGTCGTGATTGCGTTCCATGGAGCAAGCTCACGGCCTATATCTTTGCGCCAAAGTTCCGGGATGAGCTGGGCTATATCAGCCATGGCACGTATCGTCGGCGAGTCTGATGATACGCGAGAAAAGTCATACTTCCGTAAAATGTTAGCATAATAATTGCCGAACCCCGGTTGCCGAAGTACCGTAATCCAGTTGGGTGGATCGATGACAAAGGAAAACATCGAAGTGAGAATTGGATAATTCGTCGGGCCTATCCGAGGAAGGCATGCTTCACAGAG
>JBOHUW010000290.1:0-2948 GCA_050734895.1 Candidatus Dormibacteraceae bacterium
GAACTACCCGAATGCGCCGTTTAGATGCCCTGGTATAGAGCCGACCCTCACCAAAGACAATGGCACCGGCATACCATTATGTACCGAGATCAACCGTCCGCAGGTCCACACTATTTATCCCGCTCTGGCCGAGATGTACTTCTTACTTATCGAGGTGATCTCCCCCCCGGGTGGGAATTATCTCCCCCTCCAAATCGCCGGACTGATACTTTCTACTGGAGTCACTGCATTGTTGCTATGGGGGTTGTGGTGGCATCAGCTTAATCCCCGCTGGGCAGCGCTGTGGGCATGGTGTCCGTTGGTGGCGTCCGAGGCGGTGAACAATGCTCATGTCGACATCCTTGGTGCCTTCCTCGCACTGGGGGCGGTCCTCCTTATCGCTGGTAAGCGATACTTTCTCGGCGGCCTTGGTATAGGCGCAGCGGCTGCCGCCAAACTCATTCCCTTCGTGCTGTTGCCCGCGCTGATTCGTCGCCGGCCACTCCGAGTGATTTCTGGAGCAATTGGGGCTTTCGCAACGCTGTATTTGCCCTATGTATGGGCTTCGGGGACTGACATTATCGGGTACCTCCCCGGCTACCTAAAAGAAGAAGGGTACCGCGGCGGCGATCCCGGTTCACGGTTTGCGCTAGTCCGGATGGTAGTCCCGAACGACTGGGCGGTCGTTGCTGGAGCCGTGGTACTGGCGATTACTGCACTGATAGTGCTGTGGCGGGTAAATCCTGATCGACCATGGGCAACGGTTGCCACAATGGTAGGCATGGCTTTGTTGGTCACGACACCGTCCTATCCCTGGTACAGCTTGCTCTTGATACCATTCGTGGCTATGGCTGGAAGATGGGAATGGTTATTGGTAGCTGCTGCGCCCTCCGCGTTGTATTTATCTATCTCAGCAGGGGGACACGGGTGGGCTTTACCTTTATCGGTCGCCAAGCTTGGATTTGGTACTGCCGGAATTATTGTGGTGGTTGTGACCTTGCTACGTGCGTACCTGCCACGTCAATCTCTCCACAATAAGAGAAGGAAGAGTTAAATCATCCGGGTGTTGCCGGTAGCCCCGTCAAGGCCGAGGTATCGCCCCGCCTTCATCAAGGAAAGACAGAGCATACTCACCCAAATAATCGAATACTGAAAGACCCACCCTTCACTAAAAAGAGTCAAAAATTGCAGGTTGATAGCCAGCAAGGCACCCAGCAAAGCAGCTAAACGAGAAGCAAAACCGAAAATCAGAAGTCCTCCAACAGCCATCTCACAGATTCCCAGGAAGGGACCAAACACGCCCCAGTTGGGCAGTATAAAATCGGTTATCAGGGATTGGTAGAGATGCACCGGATGATTGCTCACATCCTGGCTGGCGATGTTGTAAGCATCCTGGTTAGTCATCAGGGAGAGCCCATTCCAGGGATGAGCAATTCGGGGATAGAGCTTGGCCAAGCCGTTGCTGAAATAGACCACTCCCCAAAAAATTCTTAGTAGAACAATTCCTGCATGCACCAAGACGACTATATCCGAATCGGCTGAGTGAATACGGCGATAATGAGGTCTTGTCCGACTTGAACTGGTTGCTTACACTGCGCCTTATCCTGGCCGTAATTTTGACCGCGACCATCGGCTTGGAACGAGAGCTGCGCCAGAAGAATGCCGGCCTGCGCACCCACGCCCTAGTTGGCTTGGGTGCCGCCCTCCTCGCCCAAGTCAGCGCCTACGGCTTCACCGAACTCCTCAATAAGTCTGGCCAAATCCAGCTTGATCCGACTCGAGTTGCCGCTCAGGTAGTGTCGGGAGTAGGTTTCATCGGAGGTGGACTGATCTTCGTGCATCAAGCCAGCGTGCGCGGGTTGACCACCGCGGCCAGCGTCTGGCTCTCGGCAGCCATCGGCCTGGCCAGCGGCGCCGGCCTCTGGGTACCAGCCATCGCCGCAACCGCCCTGGGCATCATCATAATCGACGGATTCGAAAGAATCGAGCGGCTGCTCGCCCGGACTAATAAATCTCATCCCGAGGAGCAGGAGGTTCCTCCCCCGACCGATTCTTAGGGGTTATTTCGTAGCCCCGGGGATGGAAGCCTCGGCTTTCGGTTTGACTCCCTCTTTTTTGCTCCCTTCGTCTCCGCTCTTCTTCTCAGGTTTCGCTTCAGCTTTGGCTTTATCACCGGTCTCGGATGACTTCTTCCCCTCCGAGCTCTCCGAACTTTTAGCCTCTGGTTGGGACCGATAATCGGTAGAGTAGAAGCCACTGCCCTTGAACTGCACGCCAACTGGGTAGAGCAGCTTCTCCAACCGCCCCTCACATTTAGGGCAGACGGTAAGCGGCTGATCGGACATCCTCTGTTGCACCTCTATCTCCTGATTGCAGTTGGTGCAGTGATATCCATAAGTTGGCATTGATTTTCTCCCTTTAACCGGCGAACGAGATGCGTCTCGCCCTCTCATCTATACGCCGATTCGGGTCAAGGCGGTGAAAAGCCATTCCCGAGGGTGGCTTTGGATGGAAGTAGGTAGTCTTCTGGGGCATCGTCTTCCCGGATTGGGCGGCTCGCAAAATCGCCGCCAGGTCGGGAGACGGGAGAAAGAAGGCTGAATCGCCCCGTCCCTGGTCCACCCACTGCACCGCCTCTTCGGCATCCCTGGTGTAAGTGAGGAATTCCTCGGCGGATCGCTTGCCAAGCAGATTATCGATCACCTGGCGGTGGAGCTCTAAAACTGCCACGTCACCCTCCAGTGGGAGCAGCTGGAAGGCCCCCTCCTGATAACAGCCGGCGGCCACACGCCCTTCGATTTGGCGCAGCGTCTCGGCCAGTGAATCGACACTCTCTCCTCCTCGCACTCGCACTCCACTTTTGAGCAGACGGTGAGTTGGCAGGAGAGTCAGCCCCGGGTCGGCCGGATCGGTCAGCAGAGCAAGGGTATAGCGGGAGGCAGCGTCGGCTGCTCCGCCCACCTCCTGGG
>JBOHUW010000291.1:0-2944 GCA_050734895.1 Candidatus Dormibacteraceae bacterium
GCCCGCAGCCGAGCGAGCAGCTCCAACTGCGCCGAGAACATTCCAGCTTCCGTCGTCGCCGGTGGTTTCAGGGCCAGGCGGCATCGAGCGCTCGCCAGCTACCCGATATCGCCTGGTTCAAGCCGGATGGGGAGATGATGAACGAGCAGGATTGGCATAGCCGCAGCAGCCGTTCGGTCGGGGTATTTCTGAACGGCGACGACATATCGTCACTTGATTCAAGAGGGCATCCGGAGCAGGACAAAAGCTTCTTGGTCATCTTCAACGCCAACGGCGAGCGACTTAACTTTACCCTCCCCGGAGTTAACTTCGGTATTCGGTGGTTGCGGATTTTGGATACCGCCGCCCTGCTGCCCTGCTCCTATTTAGCCGAGGAGGCAATTGCAGTGGAGGGCCACTCAGTCTGTCTCTTGCAGCGGGTTGAGTAGCAGTCTGTAACTTCCCACTGCCCATTCCCGTTTCGATCGATAAGGGTGGACTACCCGCTAAAAAGCCAACCCACGGTGGAGGCTGGTAAGGGGTGGTCAGTTTAGAAATCAGGAGGGAGAAGTGAGAAAACTTCATGTTGCTCGTAAATGGCGGTGGGCGGCGATCGGAGCCGTTCCGGTGGGGGCTATGGTTGCCCTCTCTTCAACTGCATTGGCTTGGTGTCAGCCACAGGGCCATGTCAATTGCCTAGGCGGCAATGAGGCCAATGTAGGGGTTTACGTTGTCGGAGATGATTTTGCTCAGCTCAAGGAGGGCAAATTGATCGTCGGCCACGGCGACAAGACCTTTGGTAGCACTTGGACGTGGGACGGAGACAAAAACTACACCAAGAGTCAGCGGATCGCATTGGTGGATATCAAAGATGACCATGACGTTGATGGGGTTTGGAATTTTGCCCTACTCACCTCGGAAGGTAAGTTGCTCGACTCGCGCAACCACCAAGACGGGGTTTTCAAGGTGGAGATCAAGGGCTGTAATGAGCATCATCGTGCGCCGATGCCAAGGCCCACTCCTACGCCAATGCCAACGCCCACTCCAACCCCTACCCCAACACCGGCTCCTGCCACCAACCATCCCGGATTGCCGGCCACCGGCCTTGCCAACCTGCTAGGATAGCCGAGGTAATTTTGGATAGTCGAGGTAAATAATGAAGAGACTGCTTTCGGGACTGATCGTTGGTACAGCGATGCTTATAACTGCTTGCGGTCAGTCCCCGCAGCCTTCTTCACCCACCCCGACACCTACACCTACTTCAACTCCCCGGGAAACCCCGCTGCATCTGTTGATTCCTTCGCTGAATATCGACTCCAGCATTGAAAGCGTAGGCACAGTTGCCCAAGGCCAGCTTGATGCTGGGAAGGAAAAGTGCTCAGATGCGGGTGGGTGCATGCAGGTGCCCAGTACCTTGGCCAACGTTGCCTGGTATCAACCAGGGGTTGCCCCGGCTCAGGATGGAGATGCGGTCATCGCCGGGCACAAGGATAACGTGCAGGGAGCCCATGGCGTGTTCTGGTCTTTGGGCAGCATGAAAGTAGGGGATGAAGTCGATGTAACCACCCAAACCGGCCACAAGCTGATCTTCAAGGTGACCAGTAATCAGACCGTATCCTCCACCGCCAATACCAACCAAATCGGATTGTTCGCGACCTCGGGACAACCGAGGCTGACCCTCATCACCTGCACTGGAGCAGTCAACGCTAGCCGCACTGCCTACCTCCAACGGCTGATCGTCGACACCAGCTATCAGAGGATGACTTCTTAGCGGGAGCTGCGGGCAGGTGGAGCGGTTGAGCAAGCTCCACGCTTCGGCTCCTTCCCTGGCAGTTATTATTCCCGCGCTCAACGAAGAGGCAGCGATTCCTTCGGTGGTGAATAAGCTGCGAGAACAGCTTCGCCTCGATCAGGACAGGATTCTGGTCGTCGATAACGGATCGACTGACGCTACCGCGGAACGAGCCCTCGCGGCCGGCGCCACGGTTGTCGCGGAACCGCGGCGAGGCTACGGCCGAGCCTGTTGGGCCGGAGTGATGGCCGCGGAAGGCTTTGATTTACTGCTTTTCATGGACGGCGATGGGGCCGATGATGCTTCTGCGCTGCCCCGGCTGATCGAGCCTCTGGTTGCTCAAAAAGCCGAAATCGTGGCCGGCGTTCGGATCAGCGAGCAGCGAGAGGCAGGCTCAATGACTCAGTTACAAGTGGCCGGCAACCAGTTAGTGACGGCGATGATCCATCTATTCACCGGTCATCGAGTGAGCGATGTGGGGCCATTGCGAGCGATTCGCCGAGCCCATCTGCTGGCCTTAGGTATGGCTGAGATGACCTACGGCTGGTCGACCGAAATTACGATTAAGGCTCTTCGCTCCAATTACCGATATCAGGAGATTTCGGTCGCCACTTACGCTCGCCGTGGCGGCACCTCCAAGGTAAGCGGACAGCTGTTGCCTAGCTTACGCGCCGGTTTGCGGCTCATCACCACGGTGTTGAAGTACTCAAGATGGCAACCGACTGAAGATGTAGAAGCTAGGCTTGCCTCGCCCGATTAATTGCAATGCCGTCAACTGAAGGGCGACCGTTGTTAGACCGATTTACTTACCACGTTAGCGACATTCGACGGCGTAATATGCGGAATATCCATGTTCAAGGTTATCGAGTTTCTCCGAAATCGAGCTCGCTTCTATCACTGTCCGGTATGTGGGGTCAGCTTGGATGGCTGCGAAATTCGAATGCTCAAGGCAGTTGAGGATCGCTTCACCGTTCAGCTTACCTGCCCCGGATGCTCGGTCCAGTTCATGCTTATTCTCGCCGTACAATCAGGCTCTTTTGAATCGTTGGGAGAAGAGGTTGCACCTGCTCCGGTCGCTACCATTCCAGATCCCATCCACTCTGACGAGATTTTGGATGTTCATCTGTTGCTCAAGAGCTTTAACGGACAGCTAACCGACCTTCTGAAATCACC
>JBOHUW010000292.1:0-2942 GCA_050734895.1 Candidatus Dormibacteraceae bacterium
TTCCTAGAGTTCGCCCGAAGCCTACGCAGCCCTCTTCTTTACGCAGCCCTTCGGGAGGCAGAGCCGATCTCTCCGATTTACGGCTATCGCGACACGGCCAACCGGTGTCGGCACTATGAGTTATTGACTCGTCAGCCGGATGGGTTCGTAGTCATCGGTGACGCAGCCTGTGCCTTCAACCCGGCCTACGGGCAAGGCATGAGCGTGGCGGCGCTGACCGCACTGGAGCTGCGCCAATGCCTGCGCGACCAGCTCCGGCCGCTACCTGCCCGCTTCCAAAAGGCGGCGGCCAAGATCAGTGAGCATGCCTGGGTGATGGCGCGTGGGGCTGATGCTCGCTATCCGACCACCGAAGGGGCCGAGACTGGCGTTGCAGGTCGGTTCATGCAGCGGTATTTTGACCGTGTTATGGAGGTGGCAACGAGAGATAAATTCGTTAATAGGGCCTTCATGCGTGTTTTCCACATGCTTGACTCACCTCGGGCATTGTTGCGTCTCGGAGTTATCTGGCACGTTCTGAAGGGCGCCGAGGCGCCGCCCACTGAACCTCCCCTGATGAAGTCCTCGGAAATGGTCCATTGATGAAGATTGAGCACCGTTTCGTCGAAGTCAATGGGATTCGCCTGCATATTGCAGAGCGTGGCAAGGGACCCCTGATCCTCCTTCTCCACGGGTTTCCGGAATCCTGGTATTCATGGCGACACCAGCTGGAGGTGTTGGCCAATGCCGGATACCATGCCGTCGCCCCGGACATGCGGGGCTACGGCCGAACCGATCGGCCGGCCGAGGTCGCGAGCTATACTCAGCTCCACCTCGTTGGCGAGGTAATCGGGCTCTTGGACGCGCTTGAAGAAGAGAGTGCGGTTCTGGTTGGCCACGATTGGGGCGCCTCGGTTGCCTGGAACACCGCTCTCCTCCGGCCGGACCGAATTCGAGGCGTAGCCGGCCTCAGCGTACCTTACCTACCCCGCGGCCCATTCAGCCCGCTGACGGCGATGCGGTCAACTCTCGGTGAGGGCGCTTATATTGCCTATTTTCAGACACCGGGAGTGGCTGAGGCGGAGTTGGAGAGAGATGTCCCTACAACCATTCACAAGCTGCTGGCCTCTCCGTCTCGGCCTGGGGCACAGCCGATCGTGCCAGAGGGTGGAGGATTCTTGGATCTCTTTCCGGAACCGAATGTGCTTCCGGACTGGCTGGAGCAGGAGGATATTGATTTCTATGCGGCTGAGTTCTCTCGGACCGGATTCACCGGAGGACTAAATTGGTACCGAGCCATCGATCTCAGCTGGGAATTGTTAGCCCCTTGGCGCGGTGCTCGGGTGATGACGCCTGCCCTCTTTGTGTCCAGGTGGGGATGATCTGGTTCTTCACCTGCCGGGGATGAAGGAGATGGTCGAAGGGCTATCGGAATTCGTCCCTAACCTGACTGGTAGTTTGGTGTTGCCCGGCGGCGGACACTGGATCCAGCAAGAGCGGTCTTCGGAGGTGAGTGAGGCTATTGTTGAATTTGCAGAGAGGGTTCCAGGGCGCCCGTGACGGCAGTGGTCTCTCGCTTGGCTGAGGTCGTCACCCGAATTCATGCGGCAGAGCGACGGGCAGCTCGGCCCGAGGACTCAGTCACATTGGTCGCGATTTCCAAGTTTCAAGGGCTGAACCTGATTGAGCCGGTACTCGGCTGTGGGCAGCGGGTCTTTGGGGAAAATCGGGTTCAGGAGGCATCCGAGAAGTGGGGAGGGCTTCGGAGCGAGATACCAAACATCGAGCTGCACCTGACCGGCCGGCTCCAATCCAACAAGGCCCGCGCCGCAGTGGAGCTGTTCGACGTTATCCAGAGCGTCGACCGGCCGGAATTAGCCGAGGCGCTGGGTTGCGCAATGGCTTGTACCAGCCGCCGGCCCAGCTGCCTGGTCCAGGTCAACACCGGCCGGGAACCGCAGAAGGGGGGGATTTTGCCCGAGTTGGCCGACCAGTTGATCGCGGAGTGCATCGAGCGACACGCCTTGTCGGTGGTCGGCGTGATGTGCATTCCCCCGGACGTCGTCGACCCCGAACCGTACTTCACCCTTCTACGGGAAATCGCCGACCGTAACGGGCTGGCGGTCATCAGCATGGGTATGAGTGGTGACTTTGAGCGAGCGATCGAGTGTGGATCAACCCACGTCCGGGTCGGCTCCGCGATTTTTGGCGACCGTCTCTCATAGGGGATGGGAGAACCCTAAAGGGGACTGCAGCTGGTCTCCTGTGTGGCGATGCTGAGCGGACACGCTGTCGTGATCGGTGGCAGCATGGCCGGAATGTTCGCCGCCCGCGTGCTTTTGGAGGTAATGGAGGACCCGTTCCCTGATCCTTGATCGGGGGAGGCGCCCCTCGGACATGCGTGGCTATGGCCGAACCGACCATACGACCACTCTCTCAGGCATAGTGATAGCGAGCCTGTAGGATGACGATGTCCTCATCGTCAATTAAATAGACCAGACGATGTTCTTCGCTGATCCGTCGCGACCAGCTCCCTTCGAGCGCGTGACGCAGGGGCTCGGGTTTACCTATGCCGTCGAATGGATCTAAGAGAATATTGTCGATTAACCGGTTGATGCGTTTGAGTATCGTGCGATCAGCGACGAGCCAATGAGTATAATCCTCCCACCCTTTCGGGGTGAAGACCAGCCTCATCGCGACAGCGGGTGTTCCTGACGCTTACCCTCAAGTGCCTGGCCTAGGCTTTCAAGGATTCGCCGGGCATTTGCCGGAGAACGAAGGAGGTGTGCCGTTTCCTCCAACGCTTGATAATCCTGTTGCGAGATGAGGACAGC
This sequence comes from Candidatus Dormibacteraceae bacterium, assembly GCA_050734895.1. Classification (GTDB taxonomy): domain Bacteria; phylum Chloroflexota; class Dormibacteria; order Dormibacterales; family Dormibacteraceae; genus JBOHUW01. The sequence continues at coordinate 2,814 of JBOHUW010000292.1, forward strand.
ATTACCCCGCCGTGACATAATTTCGACGGGCGTGCGGTCATCGTTAACCTGCTGGATCAGCGGGAAAAGGTTTTTGCGGGCTTCAGTTGCAGTGATCATTATGAGGAACCTCCGAGTGGTACTTAATAT
>JBOHUW010000293.1:0-2938 GCA_050734895.1 Candidatus Dormibacteraceae bacterium
GTTGTTAACTGAGGTCGGCGGACGATCAGCTTGGGCCCACACCATTTCAAATAATTGACGCTGTTGTTTGGCGAAGTCCGAGTCTATTATTTCAATGCCAAATAAGTTATTGCCGCTTGTTTTGTAAAAAGCTACAACGTTGTTATATATCAATATCTCTCGCTCAATCTTTAGCTTTTGGGGCGGTATATAACGTATGTCCATAACCTGTTCATGGAAGCCAGGCACGTTTGTATAGTCACGGAACAATTCGTTACTGATTTGGCGGCAATGTATTTGCTTGTCCAATAAGGCTTTACGAAAAGCTTCTGCCTCATCATGCGACATTATTAGATCCAGAGAAGCAAAGGCGGTTTCGATAATCCACAATTCGGCGGCAGCTTCAAGCGAGTGTTCGGTAATCTCCTTGAGACCTTTTTTGCCAATGTACTGTTTTATACTCGCGCTCATAATACCCTTCCACTGGTCAGGCTTATACCTATTATGCCTACGAAAGTGGCCAGTAATCCAACCGCTGTTCTCCAGTTAAGATCTTCATCAAGTAAGAATACGGCAAGCAAGACAACAATTGCACCGCTGGTAGCAGCAATTGGAGAGGCAATCGATGCTAATGTCATGGTAAAGCTTATCCATAATAACCCGGTGCCGATAACATTAAATAGCGAGCCGGCGATTGCCTGTTTGTAGAGCTTTGGTTGGTTACGCACCTCTTTGAAAAGTGGTAGGACACGCTGCTTTTCAAGGTGCAGATACACAATGGCTACGGGTATTTGTACTATGGTCAGCATCAGCAGAAAACTTTGGTCACCGCCACTGTAGTTGATGAAGCCTTTGGATGCAGTATCTGACAATCCAATAAAAATTGCTGTTACGAGTGGAATCGCGATGGCACCCATCAGCTTTAATTCCGAACGTGTGAATTTAGATGGTAGGTAAACAATTAAAGTGCCAAGTATAGTTACGGCTACACTTATTAACTGTATTAGAGTCAATCGTTCACCATTTATTAAGAAGGAAAAGACTACCGTATAAATAGCATAAGTACCTAACAGAACAGCCGTAATGCTTAACTGTCCCTTAGTGAGCGCATAAAAGTACAATGCCTCGGAGATGATGGCCGAAGCTAAGGCAAAAGGAAAAGCTAATAGAAGCGAGTGAAAGTTTGCGCCCAAAATAAGAGCTAAAGGTATCCACAAAATCAGCGCTAGAATGGCATTAAAGGCAAAGGCAACTTAGGCGGGGAATTCTTTGTAGGCTTTTTTAAGGCTTGCATTTGATAGTGCCATAAAAAAAGAAGAATAAATTGCGATAACGATACCTGTCACTAAGTCTATGGTAGCAGAGAGGTTTTTGTTATACCGACCACCCGTAAGCTTGATTTAAGTTACTTTGATTTAGCCCTGGCACATTGGTCTAATTTGGTTGATGGATCAGAATGTCTTTCTTGTTCAGCTCGCTAGCCGTCTGGTATGAAGTAGATAATCCCCGATCGTTGAGGTGGAAGGCAAACGCCTTCGGCCCTCCGCTCGGATGCTAGGTGTGTCCTCCAAATGGGGGGCGCTTCTGACTTTTGGTAGGGCAAGCGGATCAGAGATTGACGATAGACGATATGTGTGAGCGATCTACAATTTGTAGACTTCGTGACCTCGAACTTCGAGAATGATCATGTGAACATCCTCTCCAAAATGCGGTCGAGAGCGACAGCTGCATCCTCGGAAGTAGCATTTGCGTAGAGCTGTTCCGGTTGAAATAGCCTTCCAGTGTTAGGTAAAGAGAGAGGGCATTAAAGCGGTGTGGTGAGGGGTGGGCAAGAGCACCACCCGGATGGATATCAGCCCACTCAGTTCTGGGAGCACTACCGGCGGTGGGAGAGAAAGCTAGATGTAGTGATGCGCCAGGGGCACCGGGGAGCTTGGCAAGCAGTGCAGAGGGTAGGAGCGTGCTTCAAGGTGGAGGGGGCAACTTGGATTTTCCGTCCACACGAGCAGATGCAATGGCGCAGATGGTAGTCTCCCGGGGCTCGCTTTTTAGGCAACCTCCGCGTGATCTTGGGAAATTTGAGCACGGGGAAGGGTAAGAATAAAGGTGCTGCCTTTTCCTGGTTCGCTTGACTTCAGGCGCAGGCGACCTCCGTTCCAAACGGCCATCTCCTGACTCAGGGATAGGCCCAAGCCAAAACAATCTGCCTTTCCAGATGATGGATAGTCGCGCTCGAATAGGCGGCAGCGATCAGGTTCCGGAATGCCTTGGCCGTAATCCTGCACCTCAATTTCGGCTTGATCATTTTTCTCCAGAAGACGAATCACCATCCTGGCCGGCTGAGAACTGTAAAGCAGCGCATTGCCGATGAGACCGGTGAGAATGCAGAGGATATGGGCTTGGTTGGCCGACACCAATAAAGGCTCTTCCTGCTCATCAATTCCAACCGAAGTGAGAACCGCTTTTTCCAACTCAATCTGATCTTGCATCCGCTGGCAAGCTAAACGTGCGGTAGCGCGAAGGTCGATTATTTCTCGGCGGTCCTGACCAGTCAGGGCGGTCACCAGGGCATTGAGTAGGACTTCGATTTCTTCGCCATGGTCCATAATTTTCTGGGCTGCTTCGTGAGACCGTAGAGGGCGATTTTTTAGGCTCCCATCCAAGAGCATTGATGCATAGCCGAGGATCACGCTGACTGGTCGGCGGAGTTCATGGGCAATTAATGCTGCCGCATCTTGAATTGATGAAGGCTCATTTTTCATGCTGTCGGCTAAGCCCAAGTCCATGATTTGTCCTCGCAATTATTGAGTAGTCGAAGGCTCATGTCTAAAGGTATAGTTTGACTCACAATTTCCTGGGGAGTAGTCATAAACCGGTCACGATCTCTGGGATAGGAGCGTCAGACCAGTGTTAAGATTTAGCCGAAATGACAAGCGTTCATCGTCCAACCGGGCTAGCC
>JBOHUW010000294.1:0-2927 GCA_050734895.1 Candidatus Dormibacteraceae bacterium
GGCTTAGAGTTGTCCTGTCCGAAGATCCAATACCGGCAAAGTCCCAGATTGAGCCACTCCCTACCTTTGGCGATCCACAGAAAAAATTAAGGTTTCTGGTGGATATCTCCGATAGAGAAGCTTTGTGGGCGGCATTGGATGCGGATCGACATAACGGGGGGCCCTTCACTTGTGATCCTTCCTGACGTAAATGTCCTGATCTATGCCTTTCGGGCCGATTCAGAATGCCATGAAAAATATAGTGACTGGTTAACCACAGTGGTCGGAGGAGCTGAAGAGCTGGCCCTGCATGATGCAGTTCTGACTGGCCTAGCTCGAATAGTAACAAACCCGCGAATTATCGCTGAGCCGGCTCCCATATCCGCTGTTCTCCGCTTCGTCAATCGCTTGCTCACTGCTCCCAGGGCTACGTGGTTATCCTCCTCAGCTGTCGTCTGGCGGGAATTTGAACGTTTGGGCAATAATGATCGGGCAGTCAAGGGTAATCTGGTGCCTGATGCCTATCTGGCCGCTTTGGCTATCACCCATAAAGCTGAGTTGGCCACTGCGGATCGAGGATTTGCCCGCTTCACCGGACTCAAGTGGTTCGATCCTGGTGCCGACACTTAAGGGAAGTTGATCACGGCCAGAGCCACGGTTACCACGGCCAGGACCACTACCGCCGCCTCAACTATTCGCTGGGCGAGTTTCGATCGAATTAAGAGCCAAGCCTCCCCGATCGCCAATCCGGCTATTCCTGCGCTGAACAGAAGAAAAATCCCCAAGCCGGCAAGGCTGTGCGTAGAAGGCAGCAACAGCGCGGCGAGCAATCCACAGTAGGGCCACCACAGCCAGAGCCGAACCCCCTCCCGAGAGTCCTCTTCCAGCAATCCGAGGAGCGTCGGCAGGCTGAGCATGTAGACTAAGGTGACCCCGATTCTAACCGGGTCAAACACCCCGGCCAGCCCGCTCCCCGGGGGATGAAAGGTGTTCTGTTCGACGATTAGCGCCAGCAGCGTGATCAACCACGCCCCCGGCACCCCCAGCCGTCGCCAAAATGTTGGGCGACGGCTGATCAACCAACTTCCCCCTACCAGAGCTATACCGGCCAACCAGTAGCTGCGCTGGCTTGAGGGCACGGGGTTGAATGGAATGTCCAGCTGACTGGCCGCTAGCATAGCGGTCAGGATCGCCGCCGAGATAGCAGGAGGAATTGAACGACCGAGAGTCAATCGCCGCCTATTCCACCTCAGCAACAACTCGGGGATTAGCCCTACCCCCAGCGCCAACCCGCCCGGATAGATCAAAATTCCTATCAGATCGCCGATCAGTTCGAAGAGCATCAGGGCAACCACCCCAGGTTGGGCAGTCCACTTAGGGCCAGGCTGAAGCAGAGCGCGCCGATCATTCCGACCACGGCTCGCGGCCGGTCGGTCAGGCTAGCCGCTAACCGCTTCCAGTGAGCCAGATACAGGAGCATTCCCATGGCGAGAGGAATCACCAACAGCGGCGTGGTGGAAGCTGCTCCCAGGAAGAGTTGATATCGGGCCACGAATCCGACGAAGGGCGCCGCTCCGATCAATGCCAGGGTACAGAGCAGGCGAAATCGCCCCCTTCTGGCCTGCACAGTAATTTCACCGGAGCCGAGATAGAGAGGAAGACGGACCAAAGGTAGGCTGAACAGCAGGAGGAGGGAGGCTAACTCTCCAGCCGGGTTGGGAGGAGGAAGTCCCCAACCGGTCAGGATCAATCCCCAATCGGCGATACAGCTTCCCTGCCAGAGTCTCGTCGTATTCCCTGGTCGCCCGGCCATCAGCAATCCCCAACCCAGATTGCCGAGCCCCAAAAGCAGGCTGAAAAGCCGCACCTCACCCTGAGTTACGGCGGGCAGGGTCGGCACGACCTGGGTGAATATCACTACCGCCAGCAGTGGAGCGGCGATCGTGCTCCAGAGCAGAGGATCATTTATTGAACCTCGCTCCGCTGCTTGTGCTCGGTGGAGGTAGGGTAAAAGTCCGGCGGCCGCGGCAATGCCGAGGAGTAGGGCGAGCGAACCCAACCGGCTCATGAAGGGGAGGGGAAAGGTGAGCAGCAATCCGCTGACGCTAAGCAAAAGAACGCCCAGACCGGGATAGCGCAGACGCCATCGGTCGCCGCTCTCATCTCTCCTCAATGAATTCAATCCGATCAGAAGAAGGAGTAGGGCGGCGAGCAGAATCGGCTGATGGGCGAGGCCGAGCAGAACCAGGCCAACCCCTCCGATGACAACGCCAGTTAACCAGCTTCGTCGGCTCATTTGAGGAGACACTCCCAACACCGAGAGGAGAAGACCGATGCCGCAGGCGCCCAACATCATCAACACGGGAACCGTCGGCTGGGCCAACTTGATCCCCCCTTGGGTCACCATCAACTCGATCAATCCCAAGGCCAGGGCGACGATGGCGGCTCGCGCCGCCGCTCGGTGGTTAGTCTCGATCAAGCGAGTTCCGGCGAGGAGGATAGTTACTGCCGCAGCCTCCCAGAGGGGGGCGTTCAGGTGGAAAACCGCGGCCACCAACAAGACCACCACCAGCACCAGTATCGAGAGCATCAGGCGGGGAGTGAAGCCGGCGTGAGCCAATCCCCAGCCGCTGTTTCCCCCCCTGAGCTGCAACGCTGCGGCAATGCCGCCGGAGAGGAGCAGCACCAGCGCTGCATTCATCTGACCGGCAACCACCTCGCCGGCCGCCAAACCGATGCTCAGCAAGAGCAGGCCAAGGGCCAGACCGAGCGATGCATCGGCCAGCATGAGTAGAGTTGCTCCGAGCCAGACTAGCCCCAGCCCCAACTCAGATCCCCACATATCTGTAGGTCAGGATAGCCAGTCCGATGGTTATCGCACCGAGTAGCCAAGGTCGCGCCTCAATTAATGATCGCTCCAGGTAATCGGTTAGCCGAAGTAGCTCACT
>JBOHUW010000295.1:0-2917 GCA_050734895.1 Candidatus Dormibacteraceae bacterium
GAATCTGGTTGGGTTGAGCGAGCATCAGATGCGCAAGATCCGCGGTCAAGAGATAGCGATGATCTTTCAAGACCCGCAAAGCTCTCTCAATCCGGTACTCAAGACCGGCTTCCAGATCGCCGAGGCGATGCTTGCCCACCACCGTCTGTCGCGTCGCCCAGCGATGGCTCGGGCGGTCGAACTCCTCGAGCAGGTGCGGGTGCCGGCGGCGAGTCAGCGCGTTCGCGACTATCCTCACCAGCTGAGCGGCGGGATGCGCCAGCGGGCGATGATCGCCATGGGGCTGGCCAATGCCCCTCGCCTACTGATCGCCGATGAGCCGACCACAGCCCTGGATGTGACCGTACAGGCGCAGATTCTGCACCTGCTGCACAAGTTGAACGAGGAGGAAGGCACCGCTATCCTGCTTATCTCCCACAATCTGGCGGTGGTTGCCGGAATCTGCACTCGAGTATTGGTGATGTACGGTGGCCGGGTGGTTGAGGCCGGACCGGTAGAATCCATCTTTTCCAACCCCCAACATCCTTACACTTGGTCGTTGCTCCGCGCTCTACCCCGGATCGACGATCTCTGCCATCAGAAGCTGCGCACCATTGAGGGCCAGCCCCCCGATTTGATGGCTCCGCCGGCCGGCTGCAGTTTTCACCCCCGCTGCCCCTTCCGAGTCGAGCGTTGCTTCACCGAAACGCCACCCTTGGAGGAGGTCGGTCCGGGTCAGCAGGTGGCCTGCTGGGTGACCATGCACCGGGCTCGAGAGGAGATGAATGCGGATCACCTACTCGATGTCCGACCGGGGTCCGGATCGAATATTCATGGCCCGGGTGGGCAGTCATGAGCGAGGCTCAACCACTGCTCGAACTAGAGGCGGTTACCAAACATTTTCCGCTTCGCCTGGGAACTACGGTGCGGGCGGTGGATGGCGTGAGCCTGAAAATCTGGCCCGGGGAATGCCTTGGTCTGGTCGGTGAATCGGGCTGCGGCAAGTCAACCCTCGGCCGGCTGGTGGCCCAGCTCCTGCCGCTCACCTCGGGACGAATTTACTTTGCCGGGCAAGAGCTCTCCGCCCTTCCCCGCCGTCAGCTCCGCCGGCTGCGGGCCAACTTATCGATGGTCTTCCAGGACCCAATCGCCTCGCTCGATCCGCGGATGACGATCGAATCGATCATCGCCGAGCCGCTGCGCAACTTCTCGCCCATGCCAGCTTCAGCTCGCCGTTGCCGAGTGCAGGAGCTGCTCGATACGGTGCAGCTCAGCACTCGCTTCATCAGCCGTTATCCGCACGAGCTGAGTGGTGGTCAGCGGCAGCGGGTAGGCATTGCTCGCGCTCTGGCTGTGCAGCCCCAACTCATCGTCTGCGATGAGCCGATCTCCGCCCTCGATGTCTCGATCCAGGGCCAGATCATCAATCTGCTGGAGGATCTCCGCCGCCAGTTCAACCTTACCTATCTCTTCATCGCCCACGATCTGGCCGTAGTTCGGCACATCAGCGATCGGGTGGCGGTGATGTATTTGGGCCAGATCGTAGAGAGCGCAGGCAGCGAGGAGATCTATGCCCACCCCCGCCATCCCTACACCAAGGCATTGCTTTCGGCGATCCCGCTGCCGGATCCGATTCTGGAGCGGCAGCGCCGAGCGATCCCCATCGAGGGAGAGATTCCCTCGCCGATCAATCCCCCGAGCGGCTGCCGCTTCCATCCCCGCTGCCCGCTAGCCGAGCTCCCCGGACGCTGCTCGGAGCTGGAGCCGGAGCTGGTCGAAAAAGCCGCCAGCCACCTCGCTGCGTGCCACTTCTCAGAGCAGGTGAGCGGACTTTAGAGGGGGCTCACCCATCATGCTCGTGTATATGGTAGCGTAGGCTTGCCCGTGAAATCAGCGTTCCCTCGTCGACGCATTGTCGCCGGGGCTATTGCTATTGTGATCGGATTCACCGCGGTGATCGCCGGACCTGAAGTTGGCTCCAGCCTGGCTGTCTCGAGGAACACAACCACGACACCGCTCAAGCATCTGGTGGTCATCTTTCAAGAAAATGTCTCCTTCGACCACTACTTCGGCACCTACCCTAACGCCACGAACAGTACCGGTCAGCGTTTGACCGCGGCCCGCGGTACCCCCGCGGTCAATGGCCTCAGTGATTCTTTGCTCACGGCAAACCCCAACGGCGTCAATCCTCGGCGCTACGATCCGACCCATATCAACGACGTGCTCACCTGCGACCAGGATCATGACTATTCCGACGAGCAGCGAGCCTTCAATGGCGGGGCTATGGACAAGTTTGTCTCCACTGTTGGCACCGGCACCGGCAACAGCCCCACAGGCAGCCGCTGTGTAGCCGGAGATGTCATGAACTATTACGATGGCAACACGCTGAGTGGACTGTGGAACTACGCTCAGCATTACGCGATGAGCGACAACTCCTTCGGCACCACCTTTGGGCCGTCCTCCCCAGGCGCGGTTAACTTGGTCTCCGGCAACACCGGTGGCGTTGATATTAGGCATCTGGCCAACAGCCCCTCGATCGCTACTGCCGCCAAGCCCAATGCCGATCTCACCTCCGACGGCCGGGGCGGCTATTCCCTGACTAGCGACGCGCAGCCCTTCTGGGATGACTGCTCTACCCGTGATGCGGTAGCGATGAGTGGTCAGAATATCGGTGACAAGCTCAACACCGCCGGACTGTCCTGGGGATTCTTCCAAGGCGGGTTCCGTCCCACCACCTCCTACTCTAAGGCCCTCGATGCCACCGGCCACAGTGGCCAGAGCACCACGACCTTCATCCCAGACGAGTTCAAGGGTGCTGGATTCCAGAATTCCGTACCGCATTCATCGAACCAGGGCATCTGCAATGCGGTCCACCCGGTTGGAGCAGGCCTGATCAGCCCGCTGACCTCAGGCACCGGTCAGTATGGCTATAAGGACG
>JBOHUW010000296.1:0-2912 GCA_050734895.1 Candidatus Dormibacteraceae bacterium
TAGTTCTCCTTTTTTTTAATTTGACGATCAATTTTGTAGGTACAGCAGCTATCCCCGCTGCCCAACCAGGTCGAACGTTCCACGGCTGCTCCAAGCAGCCGCCCGTACATCTCCCGCTCCCGTTCGCAAGGGTGAGCGGTACGGATCGCGATGTCCTGAATCGGGCAGTTGTGGTGGCGCAGTCGAAGTTGGTCGTTATCGATCCCGACTTCGCTCATATGTCCCTCTTCAGTAGTGGCTCGAGAAAGCTCTTGTAGCTTACCGACCAGGCTTCTCCCTTGGAGGCGAGTGCGATAACCCAACTCCAGATTGGCGCTACGACGGGTGAAGAAGCGCTCCAGTTCATCCTTACTGATGAACTCGACCAACTCCCTGGCCAGCTGGCGATGAGCATGAGGGAAGCGTTCCTCGGCGGAGTCGGTCAGCCGGTAGCGGTGCTCCGGCCGTCCCGGCCGTCCCGGGTTGCTGGGGGTCATGGTTACCAAGCCGGAGACGTCTAACCCCTCCAAGTGGCGCAGCGCCCCCTGCTTGGTGATCCCCAAATGCGCCGCCACCTCACTCAGACTGGCCTCGCCGTGAATCTTGAGGAAGTCGAGAACTTCTGGTTTACGATCCATCGCAGTCGCTATTCTACAGGTTTGTTAACGATGAAGTTGATAAATGGAGCGGTGTTATCCTCCGTCCCTAATATCAAGTCAGGCAGCGAGCTTGGCAGCTTTTCAGCTCACCGGTTGATCTCGATAGATCCGTGAAATGTCTCTACCTCCCAACTTTCACCCTAACCTGACCTCAGTTAGCCTAAGGATAATTTGGTTAGCCCTTTATGAGCTCGCGCCAAACTCGCCCCACCTCCCGCTCCAGCTCCTCCAAACTGTCGGTGTTCTCGATTACATAGTCAGCGAGCTGTCGTTTCTTTTCGATCGAGAGTTGAGCGTTCATTCGAGCTCGCGCTTCGGACTCACTGAATCCCCTCTGCTCGGTGAGCCGACAGAGGGCTACCTGCTCTGGAGCATAGACCAGCAACACGGCATCGAAGCCCTTTGATCCCCGTCCTTCAAAGAGGAGAGGAATATCATGGACCACCACCTCGGCGCCCTGCGATAACGCTGCTTGATGGTGCTGTTCCATCCACTCTCGAACCAAGGGATGGATGATGCCTTCCAGCCGAGTTCGGGCGGCCGGATTAGCGAAGACAATCTCCGCCAGCCGCGGGCGATTCAGCTCTTCCTGAGGGGTGAGAATCGAGCTGCCGAAGGCGGCTACCAGCCGGGCCAGCCCGGCACTGCCCGGTCGCTGCACCTCACGGACGGCCTGGTCGGCATCAATCACTACCGCCCCCAGCTGTTCTAACATTACCGCCACAGTACTCTTGCCGGTTCCCATTCCACCGGTCAGGGCAAGTTTCAACATGCTGATCCCATAGAAATATACCCTGAGATAGAAAATGGCCGATGAAGAGCAGCTTGACGTGGTAGTAGTTGGTGCCGGTCCGGCAGGAACGGCGGCGGCGCTGACGGCGGCCCGTGGTGGCCTCCAGGTGGCGCTGGTTGAGCGAGGGGCCCGGCCGGGGGCTAAGAATGTGATGGGCGGCATCCTCTATTCCCACTCGCTGGAGCAGGTCGTCGGAGAAAGCTGGAAGGATGAGGCTCCGCTGGAGCGACCGATCATCGAGGAGCAGCGTTGGCTGCTGACTTCTGATGCGGCGATTCGCGTGCTCGGTTACAAAAACCTCCGCTCTCGCCAGAATCCCCACTCCTACTCGGTTCTCCGGGCGCGATTCGATCCCTGGTTCGCCGCCCAGGCCGAGCAGGCCGGCGCTTTCCTACTCTCCGAGACGGTAGTCGAGGAGCTTTTGATCGAGGCGGGTCGGGTGGTCGGAGTGAAAACCGGTCGAGAGGGCGATCTGCGGGCCAAGGTGGTTGTGATCGCCGAGGGCGTCGGTCTGGGCAGCCGGCTGCTGGAGAAGGCGGGCTTCAGGCGGCCGCTCAAATCAAACCAGGTGGCGGTGGCCTTTAAGGAGGTGATCGCCCTCGATCCGGGAACCATCGAAGATCGCTTCAACTGCGAGCCGGGGGAGGGGTCGACGATCGAGTGCTATGGCGAGGGAACTCGGGGACTTTCTGGCTTCATGTTCATCTACACCAATCGGGACACGGTGAGTGTGGGGGGTGGTGTTCTGCTCAGTGAGTTGGCCGATACTCGATTGTCGCGCTCCGAGCTGGCCCAACGTTCCCCCAACGCGCTGCTCAACCACTTTAAAAATCATTCCGCCATTCGGCCCCTGCTGGCTGGAGGAGAAACGGTTGAATACTCGGCCAAAATGATCCCCGAAGGTGGGGCTAGGGCGATCCCCAAACTTTATGGCGATGGCTTGCTAGTTTGCGGGGATGCCGCGATGATGTCCAATCCGGTGCATCGAGAGGGGTCGAATCTGGCCATGGAATCGGGTCGTCTGGCCGGCGAAGCGGCGCTTTCGGCGCAGGTGAGCGGTGGCTTTGGTGCCGGTCAGTTGGGCGAGTACGAGGTTCGCCTGAAGCGAAGCTGGGTGCTCAGCGACATGAAGAAATATGACCGAGCGGTGACGCTTTTGGAGCACAATCCTCGCCTCCTGGGCCGCTATCCGCAGCTCTTGGATGGTGCCCTGGATGAGTTTTTCCGGGTGGATGGAGTGTCCAAGGCCGAGAAGCAGAGGCGGGTCTTAAGGTTGCTTCGATCGGGGGGCGGATGGCGGATGATTCGGGATCTCCTGAAAGCGGTCTGGACCTTGAAATAAGTGCCAAATAACCCTGTAAATAGCTCGCCACAGTCCCTTGTCCAGTGGTAAAGTTGTAGGGCGGAAGCACAACCAATAGGGGTTTGCTATTTACTAGAACCCTACATATAGCGGTAAATAAAAAAGAGGAGACCAATTC
>JBOHUW010000298.1:0-2909 GCA_050734895.1 Candidatus Dormibacteraceae bacterium
GCCTGCGCCAAGGGATGGCCATTGATTAGTGCTTTTCTCAGTCACGGCCAGCGCCGGGCGATCAGCCCGGAAGCTAAGGTAACCACTAGCTGAACGACGCCGAAAAGCATCACAATGCGTGGCTCCGACCAGCCGCGAAGCTGGAAGCTGAAGTGGAGCGGGGTCATCGGAAAGAACCGCTTGCCCCCACTTAACTTGAACCACCCAACTTGGAGGATTACCGAGAGGACCTCAACGACAAACACTGACCCCAGCAACAAAAGGAGAATCACCCACCCCTGCTGCAGGGCCATGGCGGCCAGCGCCGCCCCCACCCCCAATGCTCCGGTATCCCCCATAATGAGGCGTGCCGGATGCCGATTATAGATAAGAAAGGCAAACAGCCCACCGATCAGGGTCAGCGCTACCGCCACCTCACCCGAACTGCTCCCAGGGAGAAGAAAGGCCAACCCGCCGAGGGCGATCACTACCAGGGAGGCACAAAGCCCGTCCAGGCCATCGCTGAAGTTGACTCCGTTGACCGCCCCGACCACCGCCAGCACCCCGAGCGGCCAGTAGACCCATTCGATTGAGCCGGGCAGCCAGTGCTGTGTGGTGTGGGCCAGGAACACTACCGGGATCGACGCCAGCACCTGAAGAGGGAGCTTGAGGCGGGCGGGAATGCCCACCTGGCTCAGCTTCAGCTTGGCCAGATCATCGACCAGCCCAAGCAAACCGAAGAGAAGGAGGGCGACGGTAGCCGGAAGCGCGCCGCTGTGAACACGAAGCGAGGCCAGGCCGGCGATTATGCCAAGCAGAACGAAGAGGATCCCACCCCCGGTCGGAATGCCGGCTTTCTTCTGATGTTCAGCACTCAGCTCGGGCTGGATGACCTGTCCCAGCTTGAGTCGGCGCAGCCCCCAGATCAGAGCCGGATAGGTGCTCAAGGCAACCAAAAAGGAGAGTCCCAGGGTGAGGATGATAGGTAGGCTAAAGTTCACTTCCTCATAGGGTAACCGGGGCCAGCTGTTCGGGTTGGATCTGCCACTGCAGGATGAGCTTTTGGGCCAGCGCCTTCCAGATCGGACCCGCCGCGTAATATCCCTCGTTGGCATCGGAGGAGCCGTTGTTCGGCTTAGTTAGCATCACCAGCATGGTAAAGCGGGGATTTTCCGCCGGGAGGAAGCCGGCGTAGGAAGCCCAGACATGCTGGCGTGAATAGCCATTACCCTCCGGAATCTGTGAAGTTCCGGTCTTCCCCGCCTCATCCAGCTCAAAGCCGGGAATCCGAGCCCTGCTCCCTGATCCACGCTGTACCACCGATCGCATCATCATCTTCATCGCTTCGGCGGCCTCTGGTTTAACCGCCTGGTGGGTGGTCGGAGGCACCACCTTATCCCCCACCTTCTCCACCACATGAGGCTGCACGTAAACTCCACCATTGGCCACCGTATTGACCGCCGCCACCACCTGAGGCATGGTTACCGCCACCCCCTGACCGAAGGAGGCGGTGGCCAGGTTAACGTCATTCCAGCCAGCATCACTAGGGATTGCCGGCTTCGCCTCTCCGGCTACCCCAACCTTCGCCGGCTTAGTGAAGCCAAATGAACGCAGATATTTCAAGTAATTCTCTTTACCCTCCATCTGCTCGGCTCGCACCGCTCCGACGTTAAGCGAGTAATCAAGCACCTTAGTCATGCTCACCGTCCCCTGATTGATCATTTCATCATCATGGATAGTCCACCCGTCGACGCCGATGTGACCAGGATCGGGGATTTTGGTATCCGGCTTGATCGCTCCATCATCTAGCGCCCCGGAGAGGGTGGCCACCTTCATGATCGAGCCCGGCTCATAGAGGCCGGAAGCGATTAGATCCTGGGTTTGAGCCACGCTCTGGTCATAGAAATGGTTGGCATCATAGCCGGAGGAGCTGGCCCAGGCGACGATTCCCCCCGTCCGGGGATCCATCACCAAGACACTGCCCGCGCTGGCGTGGTTGGCCGCCACCCCGGCAGTAATCGCCTGCTCCGCCTGATACTGAATGTCGCTATCGATGGTCAGGGTGAGATTCTGACCATCGACCGGCGCCTGGCGATTATGCGTCGTGGAAAGGATAGGCACCCCACTCGAATCCCGATCCAATGCGGCATGTCCGTCAACTCCGCTCAGCTCCTTGTTCCACCCCCCTTCCACCCCCCGCTGCCCCTGCCCGCCGTAATCAACAAAGCCAAGTAGGCTGGAGGCGAGGGTGGTTCCCGAACTTCCTCCATTGATGTAGCTTCGCTCCGGAAGCTGGGTGATCAGGACGCCCTGCATACTCATTCTGCGCAGCTCATCGGCCTGATCTTGGCTCACCCGGTGCGCCACTATCCAGTATTTCTGATTGGAGTTAAGCACGTCCAGGATGTCATCAGCGCTAAGGTTAAGCGTGGCCGCCAGGGCGTTGGCAGTCAGGGTTCGCTGACTAGCGTCCACCATCTGCGGAGAGAGGCTGACATCGTAGACAGTGGTATTGAGTGCCAGCGGGTGCCCGGTGCGATCCAAGATCAGGCCTCGAGTCGCCGGAATCTGGACCGAATCGACATGCTGGGCGTCGGCCAGATAGGCCAGCCGATCATGTTGGAATACCTGCCAGTAGGCCAGGCGAGCCCAAATCGTTCCAGCCATCAACAAGGTCATCACTAACAGCGCCAAAACTCGGAGCCGAGAGGGAGCCGAAGCGCGGCGCGGATGAAGTGGACGGCGGGAGGCCCCGCCGCGACGGCGTCGAGCCGAACCAGTTGTAGTCATTTAGGCAACTCCGGATTGAGGAAAAGAGAGACCATAGATCGAATTCGCCGCCATCGAGAAGAGTCGCCAGGGCGAGTTCTGATCGGTAGCCGTACCAATTGGAGCCTGAAGATCGAAGCCTTCCGAGGGCAGTTGTAGAT
>JBOHUW010000299.1:0-2907 GCA_050734895.1 Candidatus Dormibacteraceae bacterium
CTGATATCTATCGCAGAGTTCGCGCAGACTCTCCAGGAATCCGGCGGGGGGCGGCACCACCCCCACGTTGGCCGCTACCGGCTCGACAATTATCGCCGCCACCTCACTTCCACGCTGAGCCAACAGCTCGCCCAGCGCGGATAAATCCCCGGCCGGCGCAACCAATGTACAGGCGGCCATCGCCGGCGGCACCCCGGCGCTGTCGGGGAGGGCGAGGGTGGCCATCCCCGAACCGGCCTGGGCCAGGAGGTAGTCGGCATGGCCGTGGTAGCCGCCCTCAAATTTGACCACCAAATCCCGTCCGGTCGCCGCTCGGGCCACCCGGAGCGCACTCATCACCGCCTCGGTGCCGCTGCTAACCAGGCGAAGCCGCTCGATCGAGGGCATGCGCGCCGTGATTAGCCGACCAAGTTGAATTTCTGCCGGACTGGTGGCTCCGTAAGGTCCGCCATCGGCAGCCGCAGCCGTGATCGCCTCCACCACCCGGGGGTGGGCGTGGCCGAGAATCAGCGGACCGTAGGCACAGACCCAGTCGGTATATTCCCGGCCGTCGGCATCCCAAACCCGACTGCCTCTACCCCGAGTGACGATCGGGGGTTCCCCTCCCACCGCTCGGTAGGCGCGCACCGGGCTGTTCACCCCGCCGGGAAAGAGCTCCTCCGCCTGCGCCCACAGAGTTTTGTTCAACACTCTCCTAAGCTATCCCGGCAAGGGAAAAGGCTGGTGCCCCGAGCAGTTCCATGATCTCGTGCAGCGGTCGATGCACTCCCACCAGCAGCGGCGTATCTCGCACCGTGGAGCGCCGACTCTCGCTGCCCCGAAGCTCTCTGACCAACTCACTGAAGGCAGCCAGATCGTCGGTCTCATAAGCCACCAGAAAATCCTGATCGTCAAGCCCGAAGGAGTTGGCCAGCAGCTGTCGAATCTGAGGGTAAGCGTGACCCAACTTAATGTGTTCGTTCATGATTCCCTGCCGCGCATCCCGGCTGAGCAGATACCACTCGGTCGTCTTGGTGAAGGGATAGACCACCAAATAACGCGAGCGCTCACCGCTGAAGAGTGACTGCTCCTGCTCAGTTGGTCGCTTGACATACTGCGAGGGCTGAATCACCCCAAGAAAGCTGTTCGCCACCTCCATCCACTGCCCGGCGCCACTCCTGAGCAGCGCCGCCGCCCCCTCCTCCAACGCCTTTACGGAGGGAGCCAGCCGCCAAAGTAGGAGATCGATCCCCGAGCGCAGCCCAATCGTCGAGTAGGTGTAGGTGAGGCCCTCCGTCCATCCCTCGGCAGCCGCTACCAAACTAGCTGCCGACTCCCCTTTCAGCGATTCCTCACCACGCCGCCAAGCGGAGTCGAGACGCAGGGCTAGGGCCTGTACAAACTGCTGCTGTTCAATCTGCTGATTCATACTCCGTCCTCCAACCACCCGGCAACCTCTAAGGCCAGATAGGTAATCAGAATTTGCGCCCCGGCCCGGTGGAGCGCGGTCAGCAGCTCCAACGCGACCAGCTTTCGATCCAGCCAGCCTCGCGCCGCGGCTGCCTCCAGCATCGCCAGCTCCCCGCTTACCTGGTAAGCAGCGAGCGGGAGATCGAAACGCTCTCTGGCCCGAGCCAGGATATCCAGCGAGGTGATCCCGGGCTTAACCATCAGGATATCAGCTCCCTCCTGAGCGTCCAACTCCAACTCGCGCAGCGCCTCTCGACCGTTGGCGGGGTCCATCTGATAGCTTCGTCGATCTCCGAAGGAAGGGGCCGATCCCGCTGCCTCTCGGAAGGGGCCGTAGAGGCTGGAGGCATGCTTGGAGGCATAGGCCATGATCGCCGTATCCGTATGGCCTTCAGCGTCCAGGGCCCGACGAATCGCCAAAACCTGGCCGTCCATCATTCCGCTCGGAGCCACTACCTGAGCCCCGGCGTTGGCATAGGCGACCGCGGCACCGGCGATGAGCGGCAGAGTGCGCTGGTTATCGATCCGCGAGCCCTCGATGAAGCCGCAGTGGCCATGGCTGGTGTACTGACAGAGGCAGACATCGGCCATCAACACCAGCGGCAGCTCGGCCTCGCGGAGACGGCGGAGGGTTTCCGGTACCGGTCCGGCAGGATCGGCCGCCCCCTCACCCAGATCATCCTTGACATCGGGCACTCCGAAGAGGAAAATCCCCCCCACACCCAACTTGGCCAGCTCCCGCGCTTTCTGTTCCGCCAAATCCGGGCTGAGTCTAGAGTGACCGGGAAGAGCCTCAATAGGCTCCTCCCGCTCCCGGCCAGAGACCACAAAGAGCGGCAACACCAACTGCTGAGCCGCCAGCCTGGTTTCCCTGACCAAGGCTCGAATTTCTGGGCTCTGACGCAGACGGCGAGGCTGGTAAAAGATATCTCTCTGATCGATCGCGATTGACGAGCTAATAAATTTATTCATTCATATTCTCTCTATTGGAGTAGGTGAAACGAGATAAGAACGGAGCTGCGCCGCCGCTTTGGACGCAACTGCGAAGGCGGATTTCCAATTGGCTTCCACCTCAAATCGTCCAAAGTGCGCCTTACTTCCCACGGCCAGCCCGAAAAGCAGCTCCAGTCGACCCTCAATGACCTCGGCAAGTGCTCCTACCGGTGAACCACATCCACCGCCCACCTCAGCCAAAAGCTGGCGTTCGGTCTCCACCGCCAGCCGGACAACCGGTTGATCAAGCCCTCGAAGCCGGACGAGCAGCTCATCATCATCAGCTCGGGCTTGAATCGCCAACGCCCCCTGACCAGGCGCGGGCAGCATCTGGCTCGGCTCCAACCGCTGATCGATCCGACCCTCCCGGCCGAGTCGAATCAACCCGGCAACGGCCAAAACCAGCGCATCAAATCTGCCCGCATCAAGCTGGCGAAGACGGCTGTCAACGTTCCCCTGGAGGGG
>JBOHUW010000300.1:0-2903 GCA_050734895.1 Candidatus Dormibacteraceae bacterium
GTATGTGGGGCTCCCAGACGGGCGCAGGCGAGCATCGCCACCGGTAGCTCGGGCACCATCCCCATGTAGATGGCAACCGGAGTCCCCCGCTTCACGCCGATTTTAGCCAACCCGTTGGCGCAGCGAACTACCTGGCGCTGGAGTTCGGCAAAGGTGATCACCCGCCGCTCCCCGGCCGGCTCTCCCTCCCAGTACCAGGCCACCTTCTCCCCTCGGCCGGACTCAACATGACGGTCAACGCAGTTGTAGCAGACGTTGAGCTGACCGCCCAGGAACCACTGCGCATAGGGGGGATCCCACTGATAGAGCCGATCGAAGGCTTTGAACCAACTTACCCGAGTGCTCGCCTCTCGCTGCCAGAACTGCTCGAAGTCCAGCCCATAAATATCCGCCTTAGCGTTGGCCACCGCTGCATATAGCGCCGGCGGTGGATATCGACGGGCCTCCGAGAAGAGAGTGTCGATTCGATCGTTCGGCAAACTCCCGCTCATATACTTAGCCTCCTTTGCTTACCCTCATTTCTCGGCTCGGGCGGGATGACAGGATGAGATGTAATCGTTCATCCGCCTCAATGCCCGGCCGATAACTCCCTCCTTCTGAGTGTACGCAAACCGGATAAATTCTTCCGGCCGGACCAAAGGCGGCCCATTCTGAACCAGCGAAGTCCGTATTGCGTATGATTTCGAACCGTAACCATGCGCATCCTAATCGCCGAGGACGAACCCGGGCTGCTCAACGTCCTGGTGCGAGGTTTGACCGAGAAGGGGTATATGGTCGACTCCGCCGAGCGGGGTGACGATGCCCTCGCCCAACTCAAGCTTTACGACTACGATGTGGCGATCATCGACTGGAAGATGCCCGGACTGAGCGGGATCGAGGTGATCAGCCAGGCGCGTCAGCTCAACCGACCGACGGCGATCATCATGCTGACCGCCCGGGACACCGCCGGCGATCGAATTGCCGGACTCGACGCCGGGGCCGATGACTATTTGATCAAGCCCTTCGATTTCGGGGAGCTGCTGGCCCGAGTCCGTGCCGTACAGCGCCGGCCTCGAGGGGTTGACGGGCCTCTGTTGCAGCGAGGTCATCTGGCTCTTGATCCCAGCCAGCGGAGAATCACCCTGAATCAGCGGGAGGTAAGCCTCTCGGCTACCGAATTCAACATCCTGGAATTGCTAATGCGACGCTTCCCGGCGGTGGTCGAGCGTCGCCTGATCGCCCAACACGCCTGGCAAGATGAGACCGATCCGATCGGCTCCAACGCAATTGATGTGGCCATCAGCCGGCTCCGCGCCAAACTACCCCAATCAGGAGTTCGGATCGCCACCGTACGGGGCAGCGGCTACCGGCTGGAAGATTGATCATGCGCAGACTTCTCAACATGCACCGACTCCCCACCGGTCCGACTAAGATCGCCCTGATCACCACCGCGATTCTGGCGATTGGCTATCTCGTGATCGGGACCGTAGTGGTCATCGCCGTGGTCTATCAACTTACCCAGGAGGTGGACCATCGCCTGGATCGGCGCCTCCTCAACCTCCAGAGCAACGCAACTCCCGAAAGCGGCAGCTTGCCCACCCCGCACGGTGGTCACTGGCGGGAACCCCCCACCCGGGGTTTCAACGCCCCGACCCTAATCTGGGGTTTCTCCTCGGATGGGGATTCTTACCGGAGCGAGTCGGCACCTGAACTTCCCTCCATCTATCACCACATCACTAATCCGCAGACAGTTTCGCTCTCCGGCGAGGAGTTCCGAATCCGGGGAGGGCCACTCAACGGCGGCTGGGTGGTCGTCGGCCGAGCCAGCCCCAACATCGGATCGACCCGAGACACGGTAATCCTGACCGAACTGGCGATGTGCCCACTCTTCCTAGGCGCGGTTTTTATCGGCGCCTGGTTGATCGGTAGCTACGTCGCCAAACCGATTGAGCAGAATCACCGAAGACAGCTCGAATTCACTGCCGACGCCTCCCACGAGCTGCGCACCCCCCTCTCGGTGATCGAAGCCGAGACCTCCCTCGCGCTCAGCCAGCCCCGAGACCTTGACACCTACCGAGACGCCCTCAAGCGGGTGGATTCGGAGAGCAAACGACTCCGTCGGCTGGTCGACGATCTGCTCTGGTTGGCTCGCTTCGATGCCGCCCCCGATCATCCCGAGTCAGAACCCGTCGATCTGGGCATTGTGGTCCAGGGCGCCACCGATCGCTTCCGCTCCCGAGCCGAATACACTTCCCTCCGCCTGACCAGCAAAGTAGTGGGGTCCATGGCCCCGATTATCACCGCACCTCCGGACTGGCTCGATCGGCTGCTGGGGGTACTCCTGGACAACGCCTGTCGCTACTCTCCAGCCGGCGGTCAGATCGAAGCCTGGATTACCGCCACTCCAACTCAGGTTCGGCTCGTCGTCGACGATTCCGGTCCGGGGCTGCCGGTCGAAGATCGAGATCGCATCTTTGACCGCTTCTACCGCGCCAACTCGACCCCCAACGGAGCCGGACTCGGATTAGCCATCGCCGACGGCATCGTCCGCGCCACCGGGGGCCGGTGGGAGTTGAGTAAGTCGCCCTGGGATGGAGCCCGGATGAGCGTAATTTGGCCGAGCTCCAGCGGACGGGATTATTAAGTAAAAAAATAACTCCAATCATGTAATCAAAATGAAAGGTTGGGGTTGGTAAAAAACATTCTGCGGGAGGCACCTCCCAGATTTATATTTCGGATGAGCACCCGCTCATCCTGTTCGATTAGGAGTTTCCAATATGTGGCGTAGAAGGCGTGTGATTATCTGTGTACCGGTTCGTTGCGAAGACAATTGGAATGATAACTGCTGCGATTGGGACGACAACGGAGGCTGCGGCGACGAAGACCAAGGATGGGGTGGTCGCTGGGGCCGTGGTGGCTGGGGC
>JBOHUW010000301.1:0-2897 GCA_050734895.1 Candidatus Dormibacteraceae bacterium
GGTCATACGTACCCTAGAGAAATTCAGAGACACCCCGCAAACGAAACTCCAGGTCATCGAGGTCAGCATAGGCGCCTCGCATGGGGCTGGGCAGCAGCTTGGCAATCGCCAGCATAATGGCATCCATCGCCTCCTGGTTGCTCACCTTCCGTCCATCGGACCGCCGAGGGAGGATCTGGATTGGCTTCCCGAAGCGAACCTCAAGGCGAACACGTCGAGGCCAGAACTCCCCTCGAGGGACGCACCGCTCAGTATTCACCACCCCAACGGGCAACACTGAAGCGCCACTCAGACGGGCCAGCAAGCCAGAACCGCCTTTGGCGTGCTCCATGCATCCCCACTCGACCCGGCCTTCGGGAAAAATGATCAGTGCTTCACCGCGTTCCAGGATCCCCAACGCCTTGCGTATGGCTGTTCGATCGGGAGAGTCGCGGACTACCGGAAAGGCGTGCAGCCACCGAAACAGCCAGCCTATCCATCCGACAAACCATTCTGACTTGGCCATGCTCCAGCTGTCTCGTCGAGGCAAGCACAACGCAACTATTAGAGGGTCCACAGATGATGGATGGTTGGAGCACACAATGAGCGGTCCGGTCCGGGGTATCAACTCCTGACCAGTTACCTTGAGCCGCCCCCACAGATAGATCCGAACAACCAGGCCTATCAACATATGCATCAACGCATACATAACTCAGAAAAGCAGTCGACAACCAGCCGTCAAATGGCCAGCTATCACCTCCGCATTCGGCAACGCTGAGCGAGAAAGTCACCGTTCCTCGCCCTCATTCTCGAAACCATCTCACCGGCGATCATCATAACCTTTCAGGCGAAGTGGGTTATATTCAGGCCAATATCGATCATATTGTGAAAAGCCAACAACAAGTGCCTGAGCTCCGACCCGGAGTGGTAGCTGCTATTGGCGGGGGAGCTAGCCTTGGACCGTGGGCGGCTGGTTTCTTCGACCCTCTCAACGAAGGCGGAGTCGAGATCGCGGGTTTCGCCGGCGCCAGCACCGGGATGTTATTCGCCTCCTGGTGGGCCAAGCACTGGGGCGAAAAGAACGCTGGCACAGAACTCCTCCGGGTTTGCACCAGATTCGGCAAGGGCAAACCGCCATTGTCTCTCATCAGAATGCCGTGGCGGTTGCAAACGACACTTCGTCGCGAATTCCGAGAAGAACGCCTCGAGGATTATCGACAGCAGCCGGCGATCGAGGTCGTCGCCTCCTGCTACAACCTCGTTATCGGCAAGACCGAATTTCTCTCAGAGGGCCGGGTCATCGACATAGTCATGGCCTCGGCGGCCTATCCGGGCGTCTTTCCGGCTCGTGAGATCAACGGCAAACGCTATGGCGATGGGGCGGTTATGGACTACCTGGCCCTCGGAGCGGCACGGCGAATCTCCTTCCCGTACAGCCATCTGATCGTCATCGATTTGACCAACCGTAGGCGCCAGACGCGGGCAGGCCGCGCCTGGGATGCTGTCGACATGTTCACCGCGCCGATGTACGAGCTCGCGAGCCTCCAACTTAACGCCTACCGGGCAGACCACCCTGACGTCACCATCCTTCACGTTCGTCCCCAGCTCCCAGCCATTCGGGTCGGGGACTTCAGGTTCACCAGTGAACTCTTCCAGAGCGGCCGCCGTTTCGGCGCCCACGTCATGGAGACGTATTTCGACCTCGACCGTCGTCTATTCGCAGCTGGCACGATCGAAATCTGCGAGCACGAGAGCGGAGTCCCTAAGCAACCAAGTATGGAAGACACAGGCACGTTCGTATGTCAGACATCGGAGGTGTAGCTTGACCATTCCAGACTCGTAGAGGGAGACTCCTTAGCTACTCGCTAGAGTATCCAGCGACCGCATTGACGCCAATTTATCCGGTTCGATCATTGCCGAAGGCGGCATGGCGGAGGATTGTGAAGTGCTCTATCAGCCTATCCAGCTGGTAGTGACCGTTGAGGCCACTCGGGTTGGGTAGGAGCCAAACCCTGGTCGTCCCAATAGTGACGGACTGGGGACCCACAAGGGCCCGGCTGTTAAGGAACGCCTGTCGGTAGGCTCCTATCCCCAGCACCGCTAGCCAGGCGGGGGTATGCTGGGCAAGTACCTCACGCAACCGCCGGGCACCGGCCCGCAACTCAATCGGAGTCAACTCATCGGCGCGAGCAGTGGTGCGCGAGACCAAGTTCGTACATCCCAGGCCGTAATCGAGCAGCCTGCAGTCCTCTAGCGGGGAGAGCAGCCGATCAGTAAACTCCGCCCCCCTCAGGGCTAGCCAGAA
Organism: Candidatus Dormibacteraceae bacterium; assembly: GCA_050734895.1. Classification (GTDB taxonomy): domain Bacteria; phylum Chloroflexota; class Dormibacteria; order Dormibacterales; family Dormibacteraceae; genus JBOHUW01. Next base: position 2,285 of record JBOHUW010000301.1, read on the forward strand.
ACGGTTGCCAGGACGCGCGAAGTGGTGCCCGACCGCGCCCGAATAGAGCCCAGGGTTGATGCCGCAGAACACAACCCGCAACCCGGGTTTCAGTACGTCGGGGATGGTCCTGGCTCGGGCCGCCTCCAGCTCTGCCTTGGTTGGAGCTATCGCCGATGGCGAGGATGCGGTTGACTCGACTATGCCTCTTGCCGGGGTTTTCCGTTTGGCCATATGTAGAAGATGATCGATCCCGTGAATGAGCGGGATTCCGCGGTCCAATTGTCCTCTTCCGGTCCGCTCCTATCTTGAATCATTATCAATATAGAACATTGGGGTAAAAGGAGAAAATTCGAAAATCGCGGGAGAATCATTTGGGAAGTGCATCAATTTTGGATCTCTCTTCGATTGGTCAGGTTACCGTTCCAGACATAGCTAGCTTTGTATCTAAAATTCAAAGCCTTCCCTTACTGGGCCGGGACGATGCCGAACGCTTACAGATAGAGAGAGACCTCGGCCATCTCATCCAGAGGTGTCCATTCAGGGGTCCGGTGAAAGTCAGTTTGAGATGGGAAGCGGTAGCCAGGGGTTGCCGAGAAGAGCAGAATGAATGGCATCGAGTGCATTGAGGCCA
>JBOHUW010000302.1:0-2894 GCA_050734895.1 Candidatus Dormibacteraceae bacterium
ACGTCGGTCTGCTCGGTGATCTTTATGCTTTCGGCTTACTCGGGGCTTTTCTCTTGACCTGCTGCTCACTCGATATCATCCGTTGGCATGAATATGGCCGGAGGTGGTCATGGGGGCAGCGGCTTTTATTTGGTCTGGGGGTGGTTACGACTGCCTTGGTGGCGCTGGCCTGGGCCACCAACCTCATCAATAAGTGGGAGGCGACCCTCTTTGGGGGTGGCTTGACGGTGATCGGTCTGGGCATCGGGATGGTAACCTACGCTTACCGTCGTCCGGTGCTCTTCCCCTTCCTGCATCGTCCCAATCTGGAAATCACTCCGATCGCCATGGCCCGACGGATGCGGCGAGCCGAGGTGTTGGCGGTGCTGCCCCACGATCCAGAAGCCCAGGAGGCAGTAGTGCAGACTGCCATGCAAGCCGCCCATCATCGTCCCCTGGTTTTCCTTTACCGAGGTGAGACGGTTGAGGAACAGCATTCAGAGTTTCTCGAGCTGGCTGACCCCTACCTGCGCGATCGAAAGGCCCAAGGGGCTTTCAGTCAGGCCGATCGGATGGCTCGCCGAGTTGTCCGCGACCGTCGCTATGTCTATATCCCGGGCTGGCTGAGGCGAGAGGTAGTGGGCGATGTTTGGCGAGGTGTGCGTCCGAAGGAGACGGTTTTGATTGCCGAGGATCAGGATGTCTTGCCGCCGCTGGCCTTGGATCGCATTCGTCGCACCCAGATGGATGGACTCTCAGTTCTGCATCTGATCAGTGGGCGTTTTCCGGTGGAGCAGGAGAAGGGCAAAGAGGTATGATTCACTTGGCGACAATTTGATGGAGAAGGGCATGGGGAGGACATAAATGCGTTGTGATCGCTGTCAGGAGATGGTGGTTGAGGGAGTCTATTGCACGCGTTGTGGAGTCCGTCAGGGAATTCCGGAGGAGTTGGCCAGCCGAGTGGCGTGGCGGGGTAGCTATGCGGCACATCCTGGTGAACACGTTCTCCAGCCCAGCTTCTTCAGCACTCTCTTCCCCCAACTCGATCCCGCCCAGCGCTGCGAATTTTGCTGGACGCTGCTGGCCGGATTAGCGACGATTGCCCTGCTTTGGATCTTTGGGCTGATCGCCGCGGCCATCCTGGTGGCGGTGGGGCTACTTCCAGTTCTCTACTTGCTCTATCTTTACGCGGAACAAATTGATTGGCGTGGATGGGTCCTGGTGATGGGGCTGGCGGTGGGCGCCGGAGTGCTTCTGGGCATTGTGACGAGTTTTGCCGCGTCTCTGTTGCGGCCGCCCCTAGGGATAGGGGTGGGGGACGTTTGGGGAGATGTTAATTCGATCGATTGGCTGGTGCTGCTTGGCTTTGGAATTTCAATACCGATTATTCAGGAGGTGGTGAAGCCCCTCCCCCTGTTGCTGTTACGAAGAGGGAATTTCTCGGGGGTGGCGAGTGGGCTGACTTTAGGTGTGGCGGTCGGAATTGGTTTCTCCGCGGCGCTGACAGTGATCAACTTCTCGGCCCTGCTGGTCGGGCAGGATCTCCGGGCGATGGCCGGTAATTGGATTTTTCCATTACTCACCATTGCGTTGCTCCAGCCGGTGATGCAGGGCGCCTGTACTGGTCTTGTCGCGGTGGCAATCTGGCGAAAGGGCGATCGAATAGCTGTTTTGGGTGCCGTGGCTGGTCACCTTGCCTTCTCCCTGGGCAGTAGCCTGATCGGCCGCTTCAATCTGATCGGAATGCTTGCCTGGCAGATGGCGGTGGTTTTACTGCTCCTGGTATTAGTGCGCTACCGGCTGCACTCTGCGCTTTTGGAGGAGGGGCGGGCAGAGCCGTTGAGGGATACTACCTGTCCCCACTGTCAGAAATATATTCTTGCCGCCGGCTTCTGTCCGAGTTGTGGGCTGGCTTTATCGGTGGTCCCGATCGCCCGGCGCAGCAGTTGGAGTGGCTTGACCAACGAGAGCCCAGCCACGGCTGCTTTTACGGCGAGTCCTGATCCGGAGGAGGCTTGAGAGATGCCACCGGCTGAAGGGAGTGATCCTACCCCTCCCCTAAATCAGATGACTGGAAGTGAGGCGAGCTCGGATTTTGCTCCCCCGATCGGCTATGACTCGGCGGCTAGTGGCTATCCCCCTGCTCTCAATTCAATGCGGGGACGTCCGGTGCGCTCTCGCCTATCGATTGGCGGAGTGCTTGGCAAGGCGGCCCTGGGGATGGGATTGTGGGTAGGGATTGGAATGGTCGGATTGCTAATTGCCCACACGGTTTTTGGCATCGGCACCTCCGCTCCCCCTCCGGTTGCTCTAGCCCAGTTAAGCTCTAAGGGTGCGGTTCCAGGCCAAGGCGAGGAGTTGTCGACGCCCACCTTCGGGATCAGGGTTTTGCCCGGCTGGCAGGTTCAGGAACGCCGCGAACAACCGCTGGTGCTGACCGATCAGAGAGAGGGTGGGGTGGTGCTGATTAGAGCTTCTCGTAGTGATCAGCCGGTAACCACCAATCAGCTTTTTTCGGGCTTTGAGAGCACTCTTCGAGAGGAATATCCCGACCTCGGTAGCTGTGGATCGGAGCAGCGCCTATCAATAGACGGGAAGTTGGGAGAGGTTCGAGGGTACAGCTATACAGTTCAGCAGGTCGGTGGTCGTGAGATTCCGCTCTGCTCTCTAGTTTGGCTTGGGGTGAATTCGAACGGAACAACGGTCTATGAGTGGGAACAGCTCTCGCCTTTTTCCCTGGCTCAAGCGCTTGAAGTCGAAGCCATTGCTGAGAGGGGCACTCTAGAGTGGAAAGTATAGATCTATAATGTATTGATTAGGGCCTGTCTTTCGAAGAATAAGCCATATGAGTAAATCCTCGACTAAGTTAGGGAGTTATTGGTGAGTTGGGTTGAGGAGTTGACCAGATCCGGAGC
>JBOHUW010000303.1:0-2893 GCA_050734895.1 Candidatus Dormibacteraceae bacterium
CTCCCACATCTCCTCGGGAGTCGGATTATTGTAATTTCTGGCTATGACCGCTACCGAAACGCCAGTGATCTCGCTGACCGTTGCAGGATGCATCCCCGCATTACACATCTTCGTAATCGCCGTCGCTCGGAGAAGGTGGGGGTGGATCCGCTGCGGTTCGAAACCTGCATCCTCAGCTGCTGCCTTGATCGCTCGATAGATTCCATCGGTGTCCAGCGGCTCATATTCTTTAGTGATCCGGCTCCTTCGGTTGTACATGAACAAGTACCCACTCTTCGTTCTTGGCCTACCTGTTCGTCCGCTGCGATAGTCGCTTAGCCGGCGGTACAACTCGCGGCTGATGGGGGACAACCGACTGCCCGTCTTGTCGCTGATTCGGACAAAGAAGAATCTCCCATCGCGCTCGATCAAATCTGTCGTTCGGATGTTGGCGACCCCTTCTTCTCGAGCGGCCGTCTCCAGCATCAACTGGATGATCAGCTTGTCTCGTTCGATTTTGGCTCCGTCTAAGAGACGGCGTTGCTCTTCACGGGATACCAGGTTCTTTCGTTTTTTCTTGAGCGAGGGAATTCCAATCTGCTTTCCATCCGTCGGGGCAAGCCCTTCTCCTCCAGCCCATCCCAAGAATTGCCTGATCGCCTTCAGGTACGCGACCCTGGTTGCCGAGGAAATTGGACTCCCGTCGCGCTTCTTGCGCTCTTCGAGTGAGAGCACGAGTCGGTTGACCACATCCGGAGCCAGGTCTTGAACTGTCGCGATTCCTTCCTCCTTGAAGAAATCGGGGAGGATAGAAAGAAGCGGATAGTGAAAATAGTTACGGACTTGGCGAGATGGCAGCGACCGAGTCACCCGGAGGTAGCTCTCAAATTGCTCGATCACTTCGGAAAGTGAATCTCCGACAGACTTTGCTTTTTGTGGCATGAATCAACGTTAACAGGTATTTATGTCGTGTGATAATTTATAAAAAATCCCTACTAATAACTAACACGACAACACACGAGTGGAGGTTCTGGAAGCTGGTGGATCGTCGGCTGAAAGTCCTAAATCGAACTGAAAAGTGGAGAAAGTGGTGGGCGACCCGGGACTCGAACCCGGACGGGTCTCCCCACACGCCCCTCAAACGTGCGCGTCTACCAGTTCCGCCAGCCGCCCTTAAATGATTTGGCCTATGCCCGCCAAGGGATTTGCACCCCCTAGATTCATGGTTAGAAAGCCACAGATTGAGCCTACTTTACCAGCTTTTCATATCCTCATGTACCCCTGTTGGAGTCGGCGGTGAGCCGGTTTCGACGCAGCTGGACGGCCGAGTAAAGACCCCAATATCTCTATTGATACTTGTCACCCCACCCAACCACCTCGTATCATGCGCAGCGATGGCCTCACGCAAAACCCGCAGAAAGCCGGTCGGCCTGCCTCTAGCTGATCTGCTCTACTTGCGACGAAGGCAGATGAGATTAACCCAGGAAGCTTTGGCCCAACGGCTTCGGCGAGAGTCCGAGAAAAACGGATCGTGGTCCGGAGCTACGCCCCAACTCATCCACCGTTACGAGCTGGGTGCCACCCCCCGCTTGGACAGCCTGACCTGGCTGGCCGCCTCGCTCAAGCTCTCTCTGGAGACAGTAAAGGAGCAGGCATGGCAACAGCGAGCTCAACTGGAAAGTATTAATGTGGCCACCTCATTTCCGATCGATTATCAGCAACCCTCTCCGGCACTGGTAGATTCAACTGCCGGAGGTAGTGAAGTGGAGAGACGTGAATTTGCCAAAGTAGGTTTTGTTGGTGCGCTGGGCATTCTGCCCGGGGTGGATATGGAAAGGCTACGCTCGGTTCTAGCCGGAACCCGAGTGGACAGTCAGAGCCTTGATCAGTTGGCAATGGTAACTGATGGTTTCATGCGACAAAGCTGGAGCGTCAACCCGCAATCCATCCTTCCCGCGGTAATCGGTCATTTCAATGGCTTCCGTAATGTTCTGCTCGGAGCTCCGTCGGAATTTGCCCCACGTGCTCATTCGATAACCGGAGAGGTTGCATTCCTCGCCGGTTATCTATCGTTCAAGAGAGGATTACAGACAGAGGCAGATTTCTTCTGGCAGACATCTGAGCGGATGGCTCAGAGCGCAGGAAATACTAGCTTGCAGTCTATCTTGTTCACCATTCGAGGCTGGCAAGCCCGTGATGAGGGGCAACCGGAACAGGCACTGACGAGTTCCGATCAAGCTCAATCCCTACTTGGAGGAAGCCCCAACCCGAGAGTAGCTGCTCTCACCTACTCCTGTCGCGCCTACGATCTTGCTGCCGCAGGTAGAAGTCAAGCAGCAATTAGAAATATCGAGAGTGCGGAGCACTACCTGGAACAGCTACCGGGAAATGATACCGGGGCTTACGTCTTAGAGAGCATTCGTGATGAATTGGATTTGGCCAGAGGTTGGCATCTTTTTCATCTCCGACAATACTCTGATGCAGCCCAAAACTTCCAGCAGATTTTGGCTCGCCTCGATCCTACCTGGAAAGCTCAGCAGTCTGCCATCCTGGCTCACCTTGGTTCAGTGTATGCCCAACAAGGCAACGTCGAACAAGCCGCCCATACCTTTAGTAACGCCCTACGCACGGCTCGCGAAGCTGCTGCCCCCCGCTATGAGCAGCGGACCGCAACGATGAGACAGCAGTGGCTTGGCAACAACGACTCTGCCCCCGTCCGTCGTCTCGATGAGGAGTTCTTAACTCTTACTCCATCGAGAAGATGAAGGGGTAGAGCTCCGGATACTTCCTCTCCTTCGGGGATTTCCCACCTCAAACCGGCAACGCCACCATAAACGTCGAGCCGTCGCCCGGGGTGCTGGAAACCAGCAGACGACCACCGTGCATTTGGACGATCTGATACACCAGATAGAGT
>JBOHUW010000304.1:0-2889 GCA_050734895.1 Candidatus Dormibacteraceae bacterium
GAACAGCAGAGATCTACACTGCACTCAAGCTTGGGATTCGGGACTATTTCAACAAATTGAACATCTTCCCCAAGATCGTCCTCGGCCTCTCCGGCGGGATTGACTCCTCCCTCGCCGCCACCCTGGCCGTGGATGCGGTCGGTCATGAATCGGTAGTCGGCATCCTGATGCCCTCCAAATACACCTCGACGGCCAGCTTGGAGGATGCCTACCAGCTGGCCGCCGCACTCCGAATCAAGACCCAGGAAATCCCCATCGAGGGGATAGCCCAAGCCTTCGCCCAAACGCTTGCCCCCAGCCTAGGTGAGAGCGAACCCGGAGTGACCCAAGAGAATCTGCAGCCCCGGATTCGTGGAGCACTATTGATGGCCCTGAACAACAGTCATGGCTGGTTGGTCTTGAATGCCGGCAATAAGTCGGAGCTAGCCACCGGCTACTGCACCATCTACGGCGACATGGTCGGGGGCTTCAACGCGCTGAAAGATATTCCCAAAACGTTGGTCTTCGATCTCGCCCACTACCGAAACCAAAGCGCCGGACCAGCAATAATTCCGCAGCGGGTGCTGGAGAAAGCCCCAAGTGCCGAGCTGCGTGAAAATCAGTTCGATCAGGACTCTCTCCCCCCCTATTTCGAACTCGACCAGATTCTCCAGGGGTATGTCGAGGGCAACCTGGGCCCCGATGAGCTGATCGCCGCCGGATATGATCGACAGATGGTCTTGGAGATCATCCAGCTAGTCGACCGGAGCGAATGGAAGCGCCGTCAGGCTGCCCCGGGAGTAAAGATCACCCCACGCGCTTTTGGCCGTGATCGGCGCATGCCTATCGTTAACCGCTTTGCCCCCCTCCCTTGCCATGGGGAACAGCCACGGAAATACCCAGAAGGCTAGCTCCCTCCACCATCCGCTGATCGTAGGTGATGAGTTGCTGGAGATCATCTCCTAATGCAGCAGCACTCACCAGATGAATCGCATCCAAAGATCTCATCAGGGGTGGGCCGAGATGTCCTGCTTGATCGAACATGGCCATTGTCGGCAGCATCAAAACCAGTCGTTCAAGCAGCTCTTCTGCTTTTTCGATTTCTCCGGCATCCCCACTTCGATGTGCCGCCCGGAGTAATTCTGTACGGACCAGGGCACTGCTGACGACCGGCGCTTTATCAAGATAATATTCGAGGGCCGAAGTCTCAGGCTCAGCTCGAATCAACTTCACTAAGGCTGAGGTGTCGAGATAGAAATTAATACCTCTCTTCATCTCGCATAGCCAATAGCAGATCAGAAAGCTGCTGTCCTTCTTTTCGAGGTAGCGGTTGCCATCCCTGTAGCCCACCTGATTTACGAGGAGGAATCAGGACTCCTTCATCTATCAATCGATCGTAATTCGATTCCGGACGCCAGGGAATCATTATCGCTACTGGCTGGCCTCGATCGGTTATTTGAACCCTCTCTCCCATCCGAACCCGGTGCACTACTGCCCCGGCATTAATCTTCAAAGCTCGTATCCCAATGCTTGGTACCATGATTATTTGAATTATACCTCAAATGATCTTCTATGACCTTCAAACAACCTCTCTATTCGGACTTTTGACCATGACCAGCGTACGACCCTCGTTAACCGCTATCTTGAGCTAGCTGTGGTGAGAAGTTTTGATGTAGCGGTAATTGGTGGAGGCCCAGGTGGCTACGTAGCAGCAATTCGCTCCGCTCAGCTCGGAGCGAGAACGGCGATCGTCGAGAAGGACCGCTTCGGCGGTACCTGTCTAGTCCGCGGCTGCATCCCAACCAAGGCCCTCCTCCAATCGGCCGAGCTTTACTCCCTGCTAAGCAAGCAGGGTCCAGAGTTTGGCCTGAAGACGAGCGACCTAAGCTTTGATCTGGCGGCGGCCCAAAAGCGCCGAATCAAGATAGTAGACAAGCTGGTAAGCGGGGTTGAAGGGCTGCTTCGTGCCAATCAGGTAGAGATTATCTCCGGCCTGGCCCAGCTGACCAAGCCGGGCCAGTTCACCGTCGAGGGCCAAAATTACACCAGCCGGGACATCATTATCGCCACCGGCTCAACCGTCTCTCAAATCCCTCTCAAGGGGGCCGAGTTGACCATTGACTCTGATCAGATTCTGGAGCTCCAGCAAATCCCGGAATCGATGGTGGTGATCGGCGGCGGCGTGGTCGGAATGGAATGGGGAGCCCTCTACGCCGCATTAGGGACCAAAGTCACCGTGCTAGAGATGTTGCCTCAGATTCTGCCCATGGTAGAGCTCGAACTGGCCCAGTCGTATCGTCGTCATTTCGAGAAAATCGGCGGGGTGATCCATAGCCAGGCCAAAGTACAGTCGATATGCGAGTCAGGTCGGAGCCGAGAGGTGAGCTTTACTGCCGACGGTGAGGAGCAGCGAATCACTGGTGAGGTAGTGCTGATGGCGGTGGGACGCCGCCCGGCAACCAGCAATCTGGGGCTGGAAAGAGTTGGTGCAGAGTTGGAACGGGGCCGGGTGGTAGTCGATAAGGAGCTCCGGGCAGGAGATGACGGTCTCTGGGCGATCGGAGATGTAATCGGCGGTATTATGTTGGCTCACGTGGCTAGTTACGAGGGGGTATGTGCGGCAGAAAACCTCCAGGCTGCGCGGGGTGGCGGCAAGCTCCGCCAACCCGACTACCACGCCGCCCCTAATTGCATCTACACCGATCCGGAAATCGCCCATGTCGGCCTCAGCGAGCAGGCCGCGCGAGAGGCGGGCTATCAGATAACTGTGGGACGTTTCCCGCTCGCCGCATCGGGGCGAGCCCTCACCCTCGGCCAGGCCGAGGGCAGCATCAAGGTGGTTGCCGAGGCCTCAAGCGGTACCCTGCTCGGCGTTCATATGCTCGGACCGAGGGTAACTGACGTTATTGC
>JBOHUW010000305.1:0-2858 GCA_050734895.1 Candidatus Dormibacteraceae bacterium
GGATAATTCAACCCTTCCCTGGAACATATCGCCAAATCCTACAAACCTCCAATCGACGACCCCTCCGCGAAGACCTCGGAGAACAGCTGATCTCGGAAATTCTGAAAGGGGTGAAGGCCGGCCGACAGGGCATTATGACCACGACCCCGGATAAACTCCGGACGGCGATTTTCGTTAGAGGCTATTCTCTTCAAGATTTTGCCCGAGTCGCAGATGTCGCACCCGGAACCTTATCTCGAGCGGTATGCGGCAAGCCTGTCGCTCCGGTGACTTGGCGAAGGATCATCACGACCCTCGCCCGTTTGGACTGACCTCTGCCGGCATACGAATTTCTTCTACCTTGCGGGAAGCCTCAGTCGGCAACTCCTAGCGCCTTCGCTATTGCATCAAAGCTATCCTGAGGCGACAAATGTGAGTACACATCATTGATCATGGCCAGGCTGTTGTGTCCCATAATTTGAGCTAGGATCACGGGATTTACACCACGCGTCAGGGACCATGTGGCAAAGCTGTGGCGGAGTAGATGCGGATGCACTCGCTTGCCAGGCATGGCCTTTTCGCCGAGAAGGCGGATCACCTGAGCCATGCCGAATCGAGTCAACGGCTCATAGCCTCCCCCCGGTCGACGGCGAAGGCCGACAAAAAGTCTCTCTGACTCCACATCGCGTGGACAACCACGCTCGGCGTAACGACGCAGGCGGCGAGCCAACCGGGGAACCGGTACCAGCCGTTCCTTGTCGCCCTTACCGCGGACACGGAGATAGGTACTCCTATCACGGTCCCTCAGATCATCGACTCGAAGGCTTGTCAACTCACTAGCCCGGATGCCGGTGTCGGCCAGCACACGAACGATCAGCTTGTCGCGTTCATTCAGTGCAACATCTTCGAGCTTCTGGATCTCGTCACGGGAGAGCACATCGAGCAACCGCTTAGGCAGCTTAGGCGCTTGCGCCTTGACTTCGCTCATCTCTCCTTCCTTCGCGGCCCAACTCAGAAACAAATTGATCGAGCGCACGTAGGACGCAACGGTGTGGCGAGAGAGCGGTCCCCGGCGGCCACCCTCATCGAGCAGCTTCGTAGTCAGCCGATCCATCAGTCGTTTCGTGATTTGACCAGGCTCACTGGCCTCCTCCTCCTGACAGAAGGGCAAGAAGACCTCATGCAGTGGATAAGCGTAGGCGTCCTTAACGGTACGCGGCGAGAGTCCACGAGCCCGACAAGAGGCAAGATATTCCTCCACTAGTCGCATAAGCACTGGAGTGGCCTTCTCCACTAGTTTTAGATTCCTCACGCAGCCCTCCTTGAACTTGATCACAGCACCAGATCGGCTTAATTCACCGACCCAGGAAACTGTTGACTACTATAGCACTAGACTAGCGCAAAAGAAAGAGAATCTAAGGCATTCTCATGCACTACAGCTAGAGTATCTGGTGCTGCTACTAAACTCGAATTTAATCGAGAGAAAAGTTTGGGGTGGCTGATGGGGCTCGAACCCACGACGTCCAGATCCACAATCTGGTGCTCTGCCAACTGAGCTACAGCCACCGATAAGAAGATCTAGTTTATCATTTCACTTCATCATCACTGCGATGCCGACGCAGCAAAATCAGTGGCAGGGCCGCCAGCAGCAAGAGAAGAAGTAGGCCACCTACCAGCAGCGGCAGCAGCTGACCGGAGGTGAAAGACCCTCCGTTGCTGGGGGGGACAGGTTCTGATCCAGCCGCGAAGCAACCCAACCACGAGACCTGTACGGACATCGTGAAAGGAGCCGAGGTGTTAGTGCTGCCCACCTTCTGCCAACTTCTTCCTGGAGAGTAGCCGTAGATGGCGCTTGGCCCCTCGATGCTGTCGGCATAACCGAGAGTGATCAAAATCTGTCGACCACTGGCTAACGGGGCGGTGGAGGTGAAGCAGTAGGTGTTGGTGGCAAGCCTCAGCCCGTGAACATCCGGGAAGTGCGGCTGGGGAGTAATTCGGAGCGTCACCGAAGAGTGATCAGCGGGAGACTGAAAGCTGCCCGGAATGAAGCTAATCGAGGCCTGAGCGTCTTGGGTCTCCACGGTGCCCGGATCGACCTGTCCATCGGAGCCCACCGCAGCCGTTCCGTGACCAGAGAGGGGAGGCTGGTTCCCACTTTTGAGCTGCGGTGGAGGGGAAACCCACCGATAGGGCGCCGGCGGGGCCAATCCATCGAAGAAACCGGGGGACACCGACCAGGCGGCCAGAATGTAGCCCACCGTGACCCCCATCAGCAGCAGCAGAGCGAAGCAAGGACGCCTCATAGCAGGAGATCAGCCACCGTATGAGCAATGATCGGCGCTCCCAAATCATTCATCACCCACCGCCAAATTCCCAACAGTAAGCCGGTAAAGGCGATTACTAACAAAAAAGCCGGGGGATGGGAGAGAGCGTGGGAAGCCGTCCAAATCAGAGTGGTGGCGATCACCGCTAGGGGAGCGCCACCGGCCATTTGCCAAACTGAGAAGAGAGCTCCTCGGAAGGCCAACTCCTCCCCAACCGAGACCGCAATGGCGGCGACTGACCAACTCATACCCAACTGTGGGCCACCCGACCATCGCACCGCTGCCGGCAGCAGCAGAATAACTGCCATAGCAGCCCCTCCCACCACTCGCTCCAACCAACATCCTCCGGCCAGACCGAGTTCTACCCGGGATTTACCAACCGCTACCAAAGTCAGTGCCAAACCACCAATCAGGATAGCGGTCAGCTCCCAACCCGGCCTTCGCGCCGCCAGGACCCGAATATATTCGAGCGCCAGGACCAGTCCCGATAAGGCAACTGCCTGGATGCCCATGCCAAAGCTGCGCCGAGGAATCAACTCCGCCAAGTAGATAATC
>JBOHUW010000306.1:0-2849 GCA_050734895.1 Candidatus Dormibacteraceae bacterium
CCCCGGCCCGCCCGATCACCAGATCGGCCTCGGCGAGGAGGCGCGGCATCTCTCGACTGAAGGCGATCGGACGATAACCGGGAACCTTCAATTGGGCAGCGGTAACCTCACCTTGGTCTCCGGTCTGGTGGATGACCTCCTCGAACCGCTTGAGAAGCTCGGGCAACGCTGCCCACACCACCCGGTTAATTTGCCTCGCTCCCTGACTACCGCCCAAAATCAGCAGCCGTCGGGGCGGAATCTCTACATTTCGAGGGGAGAAGCCAGGCCGCAGCGGGTAACCGGTGAGAACGGTCTGCGGGGTTGGAAAAGCAGCCACATCCTCCGGGAAGGTCACACAAGCGGCCGACGCCCGGCCGCGAAACATCCGGTTGGCCAGGCCACTGGCCTCAAAGACGGCGAGGACGTAAGGCACCTTACGACGCTGAGCGCCGTAAATCACCGGAGCCATCACATAACCTCCGACTCCCAGGATCACATCCGGCCGGAAGCGTTCGACTACCTTCACCCCCTGAGAGAAGGCGGTCGGAATCACCACGGGAAGAACCAGGTTGCGCCAGAGGTGATCACGATTGAGCCCCGAGATGCGGATCGTCTTCAGCGTCAACCCGGCCTCGGGCACCAGCCGCTCCTCCAGCCCCCCCACCTTGCCCACCATCAGCAGCTCCCCTTCCGGCGCAGCAGCGCGGAAGGCCTCGGCGATGGCCAAGGCGGGCGAGAGGTGGCCGCCGGTCCCTCCGCCGGCGATCAGTAGACGCATTGAACGTAATTGTGCCACGTATCCCTTTCGGACAGCCTACCCCCGCTTCAGATACGACTGGTCCACCCCCTGCCGAGAGACGTTGAGCAGCACTCCGGCGGCAGCCATGGTCACCGCCAGCGCGCTGCCCCCATAGCTGATAAAGGGCAGTGGAACTCCAGTCACCGGCAGAGTGTTGGTCACCACCCCGATGTTGATCAGTGCCTGCAGGGTAATCCAGGTGGTTATCCCGGCGGCCAGCATGATTCCCATCCGATCGGGAGCCCGCATCGCGGCTCGATAGCCACGAACAGCGAGAATGACAAATCCTCCCAGCAGGAGAGTCGATCCGATCAGCCCAGTCTCCTCCCCGACGATGGCGAAGATGAAGTCAGTGTGAGCCTGAGGCAGCCACTGATACTTCTGCACCGAGTGGCCCAACCCAACCCCATCGATCCCGCCTGAGCCAATCCCAACCAGCGCCTGGTAGGCCTGCAGGCTCTTACCCTGGGGATCGATGAAGGGATTGAAAAAGACCTCCAAACGAGTCAGACGATACTGCTCAAAAACCACCATCAGAATGAATCCGAGTAGGAGCAGGAGGGCCAGCAGAACCAACCACCGCTTCCCCCCACCGCCAGTGAAGTAAATCACCACAAAGATGCTGGCCATTACCACCGCGGTACCTAAATCCCGCTGCAATGCGAGGGCCGTCAGAACCACTCCCAGGAGGATGACAAAGGGGAGAAAGCCATCGCTGAAGGTGTGGATGCGAGCCGCCCGTTTGCTCACCCACTGGGCGAGGAAGATGGTAAAGCCGAGCTTGGCCAGCTCCGAAGGTTGGACCGTTCCCAGCGGCCCCAGATTGATCCAGCGCTGCGCTCCGTAGCTGCTCACTCCAACGCCAGGCAGCAAAGCGGCGATCATCATCCCCATCGCCACTACCGCAGCTGGGAGTGCCCAGGCCTGAAGGCGATGATAGTCGAGGTGGGCCAGAATGGCCAGGGCGATCAATCCCAAGCCAGCAAAGAGGGCCTCTCGATCGATGACATAGAAGCTGGAGTGGTAAGCGAGGTAGGACATGGCCTGGCTGGAGCTGAGTACCATCACCAATCCGGTGATCACCAAACCAATTACGGTGACCGCTATCCAGGGATCCACCGGTGACCGGGAAGCGGTGCTTCCACTCATCTCTCAGGTGGAGCTATTGGTAGCAAGTTGAGAAGCGGCGGCCTGGTCCAACCAGTACTCGGCCCCCTCGATCATTCCCGCCGGCACCTCACCCCGAGAGGCCCGCAAAACCGCCTCCGCCTTCTCCATCCCACTGATCATGAAAACTATCCGTCGGGTCATCTGTAGAGTGGGCAGAGTGAGGCTGATCCGCTCCGAGGGGGGTTTGGGGGCGTTGTGAACCTCGGTCACCACCCCCTTGGCGGAGAGCTCCTCTCCACCGGGAAAGAGCGAGGCGGTATGGCCATCCGAACCCATCCCCAAGAGGACCAAATCCAACGGAAGGTACATCCGTATAACCTCCTCATATAGTGCAGCCCCGGCATCAGCGCCCAACTCACCGGCCATCCGGTGCACGCTGGCCGGTCTAACCCGCCGCAGCAGCACCTCCTCGGCCATCCGGTAGTTGCTCTCGGCGTCATCCGGCGGCACACACCGCTCATCGCCGAAGAACACCGCGGTGTGGCCCCAATGCCACCCCGGTTGCAGCCGTTGGTAAACTCCCTTCGGAGTCGAGCCGCCGGCCAGAACCAAGCTGTCGATCCCCGCCGCCAACTCCTCCTCGATCAGCCCGGCCACCGCCTGCTCCAGCTGTGCGGAAGTGGGAAATATTTCGGTCTTCATGCTATGCAACATACCTCTTTCGGCCAAGCGAAACCGATTGGTAACATGGATGGCTGAGTTATGACTGAATTACGCTACGACGACTTGAAAGCGATGTTCATCAACTGCACCCTGAAGCGCTCCCCCGAGCCCAGCAACACCGAGGGATTGCTCCAGGTGAGCCGGCGCATCATGGAAAAGCACGGCGTCGAGGTGGAGGTGCTACGGGCAATCGATCATGACATCGCCACCGGAGTGTGGCCGGACATGACCGAGC
>JBOHUW010000307.1:0-2843 GCA_050734895.1 Candidatus Dormibacteraceae bacterium
CCGCTGGGCTTGTTGATTTTCCTCTTTCCCTGGTCGCTGACCTACCAGGTGGGAGGTACTCTCCTTCTTCTGGGGGCGGCGAGTGCTGCCTCCAGGCCCAACCGAGAGGGAGTCTGGCTGGGGCTTTGGCTGTTCTACCGGGGGTTGGATCGGTGGTTGGTGCGGGTGATTCGGGACGGCCGACCCCGGGTGGCTGCGGTTCGTCGCCTGGGGGCTCACCTTTCGGTACCTAATCACGATCGGCCGCCGCTGCCCGCCCTCCTCGGCCTGAACCGGTGGAGTGAGCTGCCCCGATTAATTGAGGCGGGAGAAGGAATTTTCCACCGCCGGCCGGGCGGCTGGTCGGTGTTGCTGCAGGTGGGCGGTCCCGGTGAGGCTCCGCTGACCGAGGGCTATGCCCGGTGGGGCAACCAAACCACCGAGTGGTTGACCGGACTTGGCTGCGCGGCTCAGCTTTATACCGAGGCAACCCACTGTGACTGGAGCCTGGCTCAACAATCCTTCGATCGCGGGCTGCGCCGCCCCAGAACGGTGCTTGCCGATCTGGAGCGGGAGCTCTCGGCCGAGTTGGCGGAAAGCAGTTTGATGGTCAGGCAATACGTCATTCTCACGCCTCGGCTGGCCGGTCCCGATGGCATGCCAACTACCAACCGGTGGCGTTCGCTGACCAAAGTGGTCGAGGGCAGCCGGGCGGAGGCGGCACGGCTGCGCGATTTGGCCCTGCGGCAGGCCGAAACCTTGGGGCTCATGGCCTTGGCGCTCCCGGCGGCGGAGATCGCTGAGCGGCTCCAAAGCACTCCG
The DNA here is from genome assembly GCA_050734895.1 of Candidatus Dormibacteraceae bacterium. Classification (GTDB taxonomy): domain Bacteria; phylum Chloroflexota; class Dormibacteria; order Dormibacterales; family Dormibacteraceae; genus JBOHUW01. The sequence continues at coordinate 802 of JBOHUW010000307.1, forward strand.
CTGGCCTGTTCGGAGGCAACCTTACATGGTGGCCAGGCGGTGATTGGCAGCCGTCATCTGCGCTATGGGGTACTGACCGAACTGCCCCGCCAGATTCATCCGGGGGCGGTGATGGTGGCGGTCATCCGAGCTCGTCTCCGCGGTTCGCTCAGCTTTCACCTCTTTCCCCTTCAGACGGGGGCGGCCCGGCGGGAGCTGCGTCGTCAGAGTTCGCTTTATGAGGCGATGTGGCACCGCTCTCCCACTTCGGACGCCGAAATGCTGTACCGGCACACGAGGGGATTGGAGGAGATGTTGCTGGCCAAGCAGACTTCGGCGGTCCGAATCTCGCTCTCCATCAGCGTCGAAGGAGGGAGTCCGGAGCTGGCCGACCAGGCGCTGGAACGGCTGCGCACCGCCCTGGCCGATGAGGATATGTTGCTGGAGCAGATCACCGCTCCCACGGCCTTCATCGTGGCGGCCACTGCTCCGGGAGGATTGCCACTGAATCGGGGCCTTTCGCTGACCACGGCGGAGGTGGCGGCGGCGATGTTACCGGCCTTGGCCACTACCTGGGGAGATCCTGAGCGGCCATTGCTCGGGATGGACACTGCCACGACGGCCACCTGTTGGTATTCGGTTTTCGATCGAGACAATTACTCGGCGCTGATTCTTGGCTCCAGCGGGGCCGGTAAGAGCGTAGCGGCCAAGACGCTGCTGATGCGTCACTATCTGCAGGGCGCCGATGTCCTGGTGATCGATCCCGAGTCCGAGTATGCCTCAGTGCTCGCCGCGCTGGGAGGTGACTACATCGAGTTAGGCGAGCAGAGCCTCAACGCCTTCGCCATAGATCCCTCTATTGCCGCCGGAGAGGCCGCCGGTTGGGTTACTCGGCTGCTCTCGGTTATGGCCGGGGAGGAGCGAGATTACCACAACAACCGTCCCGTGCGTTCGCTCAGCACTCAGGATATGGCCTGGCTCTTCGGCGAGGTTCTCGACTTCATCCAGCGTTGGCGAGGGGGGGAAGGAAGTGGTGAGGCAGTGCTCTCCGATTTTTGCGCTCATCTGGAGGGGCCGGCTATGGAGCGAGCCCAGAGCCAGCGGGTGGAGGGGCGCATCAAGCGCTGTGCGGATATCGCCGAGCGCCTTCGTGCCTACACCCAGGGTGAGCGAGGGGTTATCTTCAACCGCCAGAGCACGGTTCAGCTCAGCGGAGCGGCGGTCGGGATTGGCCTCTACCGGTTAGCCAACCAGCTCCGTGCCGACCTCACCCCGGCCCTCGCCTTCGTCCTTGCCGCGCTGCTCGGAGAGTTGCGCAAGATGGATCGGCGCCGGATAATCCTGGTCGACGAGGCCCATCGGGTACTCGCCGATCCAGACGCCGGTGAGGTGCTGGCCGATGTAGTGCGAACTTCACGCAAGCGAGGGGCCGGGGTGTGGATGGCTTCCCAAAGCATCCGTGACTTCCTATCCGGCGGAGACAGCGAGCGACCCACGCCAGGTGAGGTGTTGGCAACAGTAGCCGCAACCAAGCTGATCCTGGGCGTGGAGCACGGCCTGGAGCAGGGCGTGCAGCAGACCTTCAACCTCAGTCCACGGGAGCTGGAGGCGATCACCACCCAACGACGACCAGGTCGCGGCGTCCTGATCGCCGAATCCGAGCGGCGAGTGATAGATCTCCTGCCCGGTAATCACCTCCTGCCGGTGGTCAGCACCAGTGCAGTGGTGAATAGCTAATCCTGTGACGAGTAAGGTCGTCGGTCATTATGCTGCCGGCGGTTGGAGTTAATTAAGGTTGGCACGGCGGCAAGGAGTAGGAGCTGTTGGAGATCGTCTTCGGCCGCCCCGCGGTTGCGTTGGAGGTGCCCGCAGATAGCACAGCGATGGGTGATCACATATTCATCGCGCGCTATGGTCACTGCTATCGGCGACATTAACCCCCCGCACTTGGCAAGCCGATCGCCGGGGTTGATATCCACATGTTTGGAGTGGAGGCAGTGCGGACAGTGGTTGGTGTAGCCGTTGCCGGTGACTGCGCTGCGACAGTTTTCACACTCAAAGTC
>JBOHUW010000308.1:0-2827 GCA_050734895.1 Candidatus Dormibacteraceae bacterium
GTTCAGGGAAGAGGAGGGTAATGAGCGCCGGTCAACTGAGTCGCCCATCCCCTAACTGCCGACAATGGAGGGGCGAGCTCGGCAATGTTAAAACCGTGGGATGTCTAATAGGGGGAGGATTGTCAAACTGTTAGCGAACTTATGAGTCAGGGCTAGGGAGCGTTGGATTAACTCGGTGAAACTCGGAGGACGTCCAGGCCAGAAATACGCTGGTAGTGCCTTACGTTTGCTGTCGCCACTTGCCAGCCATTTGCCAAAGCGGTAGCCGCTACAATTCTGTCGTGAGCACCAACATCGACACCTGCCTTTGCTAGCTGAGCCCAAAGCACAGCATGAACACGGGCACAGGGTAGATCGAAGGGTAAAACCTGAAATGCAGCAAGCAGCGACTCGACGAACGCTCCTCGGCGGGGGAGATACTCAGCGCTCGCCCGGTGGACGCCATGCAGAAGTTCGGAGGCGGTGATGGCTGCCATCCCGACATCTTCATCCTCACCCAGCTTGCTACCCAAATAGGAGTAGACTGCCCCGGCAATGTCGATGGGGGCACCTCTGTACAAGCTACGTTCCAGGTCGATGAAGACCGTAGTATCTATGAGGATTCCCACGGGTCTATTGGAACAGGGCCGATGCTTGCCTGGACAAACTCAAGGTCATCGGCAAAGGCAGGATCGGGTGGCGGAGCTGTCGAGAGCATTTTGATCACCTCACCAAGAGACCTTCCCTGGCGATGGGACACGGCTGTGGTGGGATAGTCATCTGGATGAACGATGACAAATGAAGGACGATCGTGACTGAGAACGACAACTTGTTCGTGTCTGGCCAGAGCCTGCCGAGCAGCTGGGGGAATTCTGACGTCATTGGCCCGAACTTTCATGATGCTTCACTATACCAAAAATCGTACGGTTCGTACGGATATATGCGTAGGGTAAGAGACGCTTCTCAACCTTGATTGCCGGACCCCGATACAACAAGTGCGCCTTTGGGGAAAGGTGGGGATAGAATTAGACATGGCGAAATTAGATGGCCAGCCAATCACAATTGACCAGCTCGCGGCCCTAGTACTCGTTCCTTACGGTCACTTCACATCCATGCGAGTCGACAATCATCGAGTTCGCGGTTTGAGCCTGCATCTGGAGCGGCTTTCCCGCGACTGCCGAGTGCTATATAACGTCGACCTTGATCTCAACAACGTCAGAGCTTATTTACGTCAGGCGATTACTGACCTATCCGGATCGATCATGGTCCGGGTGACTATTTTCGACCCGGAACTCGACCTTGCTCACCCCGGCGCAGCAGCCACCCCACACATCCTAGTCACGACCCGTCCAGCCCCAGTGCTACCCCTAACACCTCTACGCCTTCAGTCAGCACAGTACTGCCGTGAAGATCCAGCAATCAAGCATATCGGACTGTATGGTTCACTTCACCTCCGACGGATTGCCCAACAAAGCGGATTTGACGATGTACTCTTCGTTGACGCAGCTGGAAAAGTGTCCGAAGGAGCCACGTGGAACCTCGGTCTATTCGACGGAGAGCATGTCATATGGCCCCAGAGCGAAGTCCTAGCGGGAATAACCATGCGGCTTCTCGCAGATGCGCACGGCGGATCCGCTACGACCCCGTTCCACCTTCACGATCTGCCTAATATGGAAGCAGTATTCGCCACCAACACCGCCATTCAGGTCAGGCCAATCGCCGCAATTGATGAAGCGAAGTGGTCAACCGATCACCCCATCATCAAACAGCTACAAGACGAGTACAGTGAGATCACGCCAGAGGCCGTATAAAAAGACGGTGCTACTGCACCTTCCGTGGGTGCGACCCGTGCAGTTCGGTGCGATAGCCGAGGGAAGAGGAGGGATAATGAGCGCCGGCCAATTGCGTTGCCCTTCACGTGGCTGTTGAGGATGGAGGAGCGAGCTTGACAGCTTTTCCGATAACCTTGCCTTTCCGCGTCAGGTCATGGCCCTGGCGCAGAATCCCTGGCCGCCTGGGATGACCCGATTAGTAAGGGCTGAGGATTAAGGTCTATCGCTAGAAGTTCAGGGAGCAAGCACCAAGTGCGTGGAGAGACGGCCCTGCGCCGTGGAGGTGACCGGGCCATATGATCATAATTTCAGTACTTTTCGGATTGATCTCTATGCTCGGTTATGGATTCGCCAATGCTTACTCCAAGCCTTTGTCTCAAGAGCTCGGCGCAGCTCACCTGATCTTCTATCGCGGGCTTACAATTTCAGTCGTCTTGGGAATGGCAGCTATTCCAAACTATCCTTATTTGTTTCACCATTGGGTTGCAGTAGCCCTAGCCATGGCTCTGGGAATTGCTGGATACATTCCTGTCTTGGCCTTCACCCACGGCATCAGGAGGAGCCGCTTAAGCGTTGTTGCTCCTATTGCGGCAACCGCACCGCTCGTTACGGTATTTCTCTCCTTCGCTTTTCTCAAGGTGGCAATTGGCCAGATCGAATGGCTGGCGATTGCCCTGGTCGTGCTGGCTAACGTGTTGGTGTCAGTTGAATTTACAAACTGGCGCGAATCCAATCTTTTTCAGCTCTCGAGTGGGGTGCCTTTTGCCCTAGTGGCGGCTGCCGGGTGGGGACTTTTCTACTTCTTCCTCGTTCCATCGACTAGAGCTCTCGGACCATGGATGGCGGCCTTCCTGGTCGAGCTGGGGGTGACTCTGGCCGCTGGAGCACACCTACTGCTAACCGCTCATGAGATCTATTGGAGGGATTCTCTACGATTTTCAGTGGTTCTGAATGGACTTCTAACCTGCATCGCAACGGTGGCGTTTACCGTGGGGGTGCGCTACTTCGATGTAGGT
>JBOHUW010000309.1:0-2822 GCA_050734895.1 Candidatus Dormibacteraceae bacterium
CTCAGATGGGCGGCTGATTCAACCCCCATCGCCGATCTCGGTTGATTCGCTAACTGGAGGGAGCAATCATCTGCGCCAGCTGCATCGGGAATTGGAGATCAACGGTGAGACTCCGGTTGCCCTCGAGGGGGGAGCTCCCTGTGATTATGAGCATGTCGTCTGGGTCATGGCTAACTCCCGAGCTGGACCGCTCAACCTGTAGTCACACGGCTCGAAGTAGACAGCCTACTCGGCGTCTGGTGTGGCCAACCCCGCGAAAGTAGTAGGGTCGATTGAGATCCAGACCGCCTCCGCGGCAGCTAGTAACTGGCCCGTCGTAGCGTATAACGCGGTGGCGGTGAAGTGTTTCCGTCCTCGTTGGTCGCGTCTTTCCCCGATCACTATGGACTCCTTTTCGACGACCAGTGGAGTGTGCATCACGGCTTTGATGCGTCCCAACACAATTGGCCGAGCCGCGTCGAAGCCCGCTGCCCAGGCACCTGGGCAATCCAACGCCGCCCATACAACTCGGGCGGGGATGATATGGGGTGAACCTGAAAAGTCGGGGTTCAACGCGGCTTCGCTGAAGTCGGCACTCGGGCGCCAGACAGTGGCGACAGTATCTTTCCTGCCTGCTACCGAACCAGCGAAGATCCGAAGCGCGTCGCCAGGTTCCCGTCCGATGCCACAGGTAAAACAGGATGAGAACGGGTTGTCATCCCGGCCTCGATACCCGAGGGTGGCCGCGTCAGCTGTTTGCATATCCACGGCTGCGGGAGCCACCGGAAGATCCTCAGTCAGCTCTGCGTGTGCCATAACCGCCCCGTTAGGTGTTTTGACGGTGACGCTGCCGGTTTCCTCTCTGATCAGCGGTAGAACGGTATCCAGCGGTGGAGGAAGACGTAGCGTTACGGTAATTCCTCGACCGTAAATCTCTCGGCCGAGAAGCACTTCGGCTAGTAACCCTGCGACATATCCTCCGTTCCCGGATCGGGGTGGACCACAGAATCGCGACGGGATGAGCATTGTGTTCACGGTAATCATGACTTCTCAAGTACGTTGCCGAACTCAGGAATGATCATGGCCTCACTCTAGCCGATTCGCAGACCGAAACAACCTCATAAACAAAGGCCATATCCGCGAGACGATTGGCTTGATACAGTGGTGAAGATTCCCAGCGGTGAGACTATCGGCGCTACTTGCCTCTCGCTAAGTAGCGCTCATCATCAGCCTGTAATTCTAATCTTCTGCAGCTCGTCCAGGCTTACCGTGAACTTCATTGTGGTGTGATGATGAGGACAGTGGGCTGTGATCTTTCCCAACTGTGCTTGGATCAGGTCGTGACCGTACTCCAGGTAAAGCCTGCGACCAACAATGAGGTTCTCGCTTCCAAGTGCTTTGCCCCCTGGAACGATATAATCGGCCTTCGCATGGCTAGCTGCATTGCATTTGCCAGTCCCTTAAGTGACGCTTGCTTAAACCGGAAACCGGGCGGAAGGTAACCGCGTAACTGTGGGTGAACAGTAGTTCGTCGGGAGTTGGCGTCGGGTGATGCGTGCGCGAGATCCGGACCAGCCGCATCGAGCCTCGACGCCGTTGGAGTTGCTTTTCGACCTGCGTTTCGTCGTCGCCGTGGCCGCGGTCGGCGCCGGGTTAGAGGTCGCAATCGACGCCACCGAGCACACGGCATCCGTCTCGGCGCAGACGGCGGCGCTCGCGGTCGCCATACCTGTTGCGGTGTTGCTGTTGGTGCTCATCTGGCTGCGCCGGTTCACTGTACCGGCCCAACTGGATACCCGATGGCCATGGGGGGCGCCGTCCTGGTGCTTTTACTGGCTTTGTCCGCCGGGTTGTTCGGGATCGGTGGCGCCGTGCTCGCCATTGCCTGGCCACGGCCACCACGCTCGCCGCCCATCTGTTCGTCACCCGCCGGGCGTAGAGACGTTGATATGGAATAGCGTTTCTCTCCGGCCGTCCGTGACTCCGCCCGATCGTCGAGCGTTATGCGGTGAAGTGTGCTATTGCGTGAGGGGTTTAGATTTAGTGCTCACGGCATGCCAGTAAGGTGAAGGAGAGAGGGATCCTCGTTTTGCCTGGCGGAATGACCCAACGTCCATATGTGGATTTCACCAGCCAGGGAAATCTGAGCCAATCTGTCCAATCGTGCTCGACTAGGGATTGCAGCTGCAGGCCATGATCTAGGAGGGCGGTTACAATTTCGCCAATCCCGTGGTTCCATTGGTATGTACGCTATGACACTGCAGGTGCGCCAGACGCAGGTCAGTCACGTCTCCCAGCGCCTCCACCTCGTGGGGCTTCGGCCCCCGCCCTTCCCGCAACCAACTTTTCACATCGTAGAAAGTCGACTCGAGGTGGATGGCTGTTCGCTCCTCCCAGTTGGCACGGTTGGCGGCTAGGCGTTCATTCATAACGCCCATGCTAACGTGGTGAGGGCCCAAGTTACCCAGATACATTCCTCTCGCGAACCTTGCAGGATCCGCTGAGCAGCATATGATGCAAATGGAAGCAATGCGAAGCAGTGAGGTCCGTCAAACTCGGACCAAGAGTGTTCGTCTTTCTGCCGACGAGGCTCAGTTCGTCAAGGACGGTGTGGAGATGACCGGGGAAGTCGAGGCTTCATTTCTTCGCCGTGAGTTGATGAGAGGAGTCCGAGCAGAACGGATAGAGCGTGGGGTTACCGCCTTTGTGGGAGGAATGCCGACCTACCTGGCCGCTCAAGCCGCCGGAATGGGAAGGTTTGAATTCATACAAGAGCTGCTCGAGCGTGGCATCCCACTCTCCAATCAGACCTCGGAATCCATGTTCTCCGATTTGCTCGAAAC
>JBOHUW010000310.1:0-2820 GCA_050734895.1 Candidatus Dormibacteraceae bacterium
GCCTTAAGTTGGATGGCATCAGATCCTGCATCATGCATAAGGGTGGCAATCTTATCGACTGCCTTACGACCCAACTGCTTAAGGAGTTCAGTCGTGGATATCGACTGATCGTCTATAAGCGTTTGAATCGAGGAGATGTATTCCTTTCCGGCCGGGGAGTTAGCCATCATACTAAGGTATGGAAGACTGACTTCACATGCGTTGCCGGCAGCTGTAAGGGTAGGCACCGCGGCGAGGGCGTACATGCGTAAAGCCATACGCACCCTAGGAGACAGGGTACGCTTTTCCAGGCTGGCATAAACGAACTGAGTAGATTCTGCAAGGTCTTCAACAGGCTTCTTGAAAGGCATCCGTGAAGCGGCATTAAAGTTTGTGAGCGAAGCGAACAAATATATGCGATCTTTTGGATCCTACGCAAATATAATATAGGATTGGGAAGTTGTCAATAAAGAAATAATCAAGAGTTAGATTTTGTTCTGATTGATGCTAAGTATAGGGGCGAAGCCCATGTTCTGATTGATGCTTTATAAAGCGATCCAATTTTGGATATCTGACATGATCAGAAAGCTGTGCGATTTCTTCGGGATCATCCTGTGGCGGGCGGCAAGCTGCGTTCGGGTGCTCCCCCCTCGGGGCGGGCAATCAGATGTTTCCCCGTCGATCCAGGCAGGAACATATGTTTGTGTTACATTGAATGTGCCGACACTGACACCGGAACATGGCGGGGTGCGGCGACGGATGTTTAGGTGTATGTTGTGGCATACCGATGGGGCGCGGTCACAGACCGTGACGGTCGGCAACGTGCGACGGATGGGAACATCCGGCGTGGGTTGAAGTTGATTGATAATTGATAGTGGCTTGATCCATATGTTTATCCCCTATGGCCTTTGGCCCGGAGTATAAACACATGGACAGAAATTGGGATGACATCGGAATCGAGTGGGAAGTTGAGGACGTGTCGAAGCAGCATGGCGACCACGCCACGGACAGGGTAATAATCGGCAAGGCACAAATGCCGATTACGACCGATCTCGCAAAATTCCAAGCACACTTTGGTGATGCCTGCATCCTCGGTATCATGGACGGGACAAGCGTCCGCGTCATGGCTCAGGATGTGAACCGCCGGATGTTACAGAAAGGTTGCAAGGCACCCGAAATCCGTGAGGCAATTTACAATCGTCTCAAGGGTGTCAGGAATGCCGGAACCCGGACAGTGACGGTAAAGACGGTCAAGGTCTACAGCCTGCCAAATGGCACGACATATGACGGCACCGATCTGGTCGAGTATCAACAGTTGTACGTCTCGGCATTGACCGAACAGGGAGTTCCTGCGGCGACTGCCGTAGCGATCGCACAGAACCAGACCCTTTAACATATAGGATCAAGCCACTAGTCAATGCCTGCGGCATGGGATTTATCCATGTTGAAGGTTCCAGTCAAATGGGAGTCAATCATTACTAGCCACTGGTCTTCGGCCTAGTAGGTCTGTCAGGATGTAATATCCCTAGTCAGCGCGCGCAGCGCAGATGCTAGTAACATGCGTGGGTTAATTACCTAGCATCTTGGTCACATTTCGGACATTTTGACCCACAGAAGAAGGTGCAGCAGGGCTCCTATGTCGATGGGTATGCGTAAACGTGTGAGTGTCGTAGATGTCATTATTGTCTTCAATTTTTTTTTTTACCCTATATATATAGGCACGATACTCCTCCAACCTACCTTTTTGCAAACACGGGTCATCAGAGAGGGGCTGCTGCACCTGCTGCTGCATATATTTGGGCATTCCCAACTTTGCATAGGCGTTGTATATTTGTTGGATGCGGCTGATGCCGCCCAAACCCGGAGGAAGTATGCGTACTATATGGGCACTCATCACAGGCGGCGCGCTGCCGGGGGATCGCATGATCTGGGAATATCATGGCAGGCGCATCTGCTGGGCCGTCTCGGAAACTCCAGCCACAAAGGCCTTTACTGACAGCCTGGCCCTAGACGCATGGCAATCCGTCTACGCAAAGTAAATAGGTATCCATTTCTGGATATCTGGTGGCTGCGCCACGCAGCAATATCCGGCAGTCGCCGGTCAACATTCTCCGCCCGGAGTAAACATGATAGGGTCATCATACTCGCCGCCTGAAGGCATCACGCTGCTTGAGCAACTCATGGCGGTGCCTGATGCCTGACATCCTAATCGACCAGCCCCTTCGGATATGTGATCACTTTATGCCGGATGGCTCCGCCTGCCAGACAATGGCCACATGGCTACTCAATGGACTTCCAGGCGCGCCATCCGTATGTTCGGCTCACTATGATCAATGTAGATCATTTGATCCCTCATGGGTTCGAGGAGCTGAACATCTCCTATCCACCACCGATATCCTCTCGATCCTCGTGTTTGTCGACTTCCATCCACGCCCTATAGAGCATTCATGAGAACCCACACCCTTAAGTTCCTCTGTCCTCGTGATGCGTGTGGCGAGGAGAATGAAATCGAAGCCGAAATCGAGCCCGGCGAACATTATGGAGCTGATGCAGATGGCAATCGAGGTATATGGCTTCCACCATCAGTATCCCCGCCAAGCGCTCCAGAGACATGCTCAGAGTGTCGTGCGATATACACTCTTGAGGAAGCCGAAGGCATCGAGAAGCAACTCTCCGATGCGGCCGAATTTGCTGTCATCGAGGAATGGGATCCTCCGGAGCCTGACTTTGACTAACATCATGGCATCCATCGAGAAACATTACATCATCTGTATCGTGAGCATCTTCATTATATTTACCTTTGTGATGATCCTTGGAGAACGACGCGATGCTGCGAAGAAG
>JBOHUW010000311.1:0-2817 GCA_050734895.1 Candidatus Dormibacteraceae bacterium
GTTCTGCACGAAACCCACCGCTCCGCTCGGTGGCAGATCGCGGGGTACGAAGGCGGTGCCCGGAGCGGTTAGGTTCTCGATTCGATCCAGGCGGAAGGTGCGCCAGTCCTGGCGCTCGAGGTCCCAACCGAGCAGGTACCAACGCCGGCCGAGTAGCACTTGGCGGTAGGGCTCAATTCGGCGCTCGGTTAACTGGCCGGTGCGGCTGGTGTAGCGGAAGCGCACGTGGTGGTGCGCCTGTGCGGAGCTGGCGAGTAGTTGCAGGGTTGGCAGGTCTAGGGTCCGCGCGGTGCGGGAGACGGCATCGATAGACCCGGATACGGCCTCCATCCGATACCTCAGTCGCGAGGGGAGAACCTGCTCGAGTTTGCGCAGGGCATTGTCCGCGGCCTCGGTGGCTCCTTCGACCTGGGTCAGGGCGGTGAACCTTAGACCAACGACGGTGGCTACCGCCTCGTCGTCAGTGAGCAGAAGCGGTGGCATGGCCCGCCCGGCTACCAGTTGGTAGCTGCCACCCGGCCCACGCGATGAGGAGACCGGGTAGCCAAGCTCCCGCAGCCGGTCGAGATCGCGCCGCAGGGTGCGCGGTGACGTGGCCAGGCGGCCTGCCAGCTCAGCGGCCGGCCAGGGGCGCCCGTTTTGTAGTAGTGACAGCAGTTCGAGCATTCGACCGCTCGGTCCTTTCATAATTCTTTAGCTTGCCATGAATTGTGGTCAATATTTGACCGCAATGGTTGATAGTATCGCGACATGGTTCGTAATCACATTCGCATTATCGGAGCCCGCGAACACAACCTGAAGGATGTCACCGTTGACATCCCTAAGGGTCGACTCACGGTTTTCACCGGTGTCTCGGGTTCGGGTAAATCGTCGCTGGTCTTCGACACCATTGCCGCCGAGTCCCAGCGCCAACTCAATGAGACATTCACCACCTTTGTGCGCAACCGGCTTCCCCGCTACGGTCAGCCAGATGTCGACGCAATCGAGAACTTGTCCGCCGCGATCGTCGTGGACCAGAAGCGGCTGGGTGGCAACGCCCGCTCGACCGTCGGCACCATCACCGATAGCTACTCCCTGATGCGGCTGCTCTGGTCGCGGGCGGGTCGGCCGTTCGTCGGTTACTCGAATGCATTCTCCTTCAACGATCCGCAAGGCATGTGCCCCCGATGCGCTGGTCTGGGTATAGTCCGGACCGTCGATGTCGATCAGCTTGTAGATCGAGAGCTGTCACTCAACGGTGGCGCTATCCGGTTTCCGACCTTCCAGGTCGGTAGTTGGATGTGGCGCACCTACGCCGATTCCGGCCTGTTCGATATCGACAAGCCGCTGGCCGACTATACCCCCGAGGAGTGGCAGGCGCTTCTGCACGGTGCTGAGGCAACGGTTAATCTGCCCAGCCAGGGAGGGCCGGTGCCGACAAAATACGAGGGTCTGTTGCCTCGCCTGGAGCGGATCTGGCTGCCCAAGGATGTCGAGTCGCTCAAGGGCAAGACCCGCGAAGCATTCCAGCGGGTGGTCACCCAAGCTACCTGCCCCATCTGTCACGGCACGCGGCTGTCCGCTGCCGCGCTCTCCAGTCGCATTAACGGCCATACCATTGCCGTGTGTGCGGCATTGGAAGCCGAGAAGCTGATCGAAGTCATCCAGGCGATCGAGGAACCGGGTACCGAGCCGGTGGTAACCGCCCTGGTCGCCCAACTGGAGCGCCTGATCTCGATCGGGCTCGGCTACCTCACCCTGGATCGGCCGACTTCGACGCTCTCCGGCGGCGAATCACAGCGGGTGAAGATGGTGCGCCACCTCGGCAGTAGCCTGACCGACATGATCTACATCTTTGACGAGCCGAGTATCGGGCTGCATCCGCATGACGTTGCCCAGCTGACCGCGCTGCTGCGCCGCCTACGGGATAAGGGAAACACGATCCTCGTGGTCGAGCACGATCCGGATGTGATAGCGGTTGCCGATCACGTCATCGACTTGGGTCCTGGACCCGGTCAGGAGGGCGGAGAGATTGTCTATCAGGGTGACATGATTGGTCTGGCCGTGTCCGGAACACTAACCGGCACGCATCTCGCTCACCGACCCGGGCCCAAGGCGGCACCACGAACCCCGGCTGGGACCATAGAGATCCGTGGCGCCACCCGATACAACTTGCACGACGTTGACGTAGATATCCCACTTGGGGTGCTGACAGTGGTGACTGGAGTCGCTGGTTCGGGCAAGAGCACCCTGATTCACGGGTTCCTACCGTATGTCTATCCGGACGTCATCCTCATAGATCAAGGGTCGATTCGCGGCTCCCGCCGGTCCAGTGCGGCCACCTACACTGGGATCCTAGATCCAATCCGGGCACTTTTTGCTGCCGAAAACCGGGTGAGTGCCTCACTGTTCAGCCCTAACGCCGAGGGGGCATGTCCACGATGCAATGGGCTGGGTGTCATCTATACCGACCTGGCGTTCCTGGATCCCATGGTCAGCAGCTGCGAGCAGTGCCACGGCCGCCGATTTACCGAGGAGGTATTACGGTACCGCTACCGTGGATTCACCATCAGCAAGATATTCGATCTCAGCGCACAGAATGCGCTTGGGGTCTTTTCCGAATTGCAAATTCACAAGGTGCTCGAACGATTGGTCGAAGTTGGACTCGGGTACCTGCCGCTCGGGCAGCCTCTGAACACCCTCTCCGGTGGCGAGAGGCAACGGTTAAAACTCGCCGCCGAACTTGACCAGCACGGGCGAGTCTACGTGTTCGACGAACCCACCACCGGCTTGCATATGTCCGATGTCACCACTCTGATCGATCTGCTCAACCGTCTG
>JBOHUW010000312.1:0-2800 GCA_050734895.1 Candidatus Dormibacteraceae bacterium
CGAGGCGCAATGGGACGAGATCGCCCGTTTCCGCGCTGAAATGGAACGTCGATACAAAATCCTAGACGACGACCCCGCCACCGTATTCCCCCGATGGGTACTCGTCATGGAAGAATCTAACACATTTCATATCGACTCCGTGGACTACTGGGAAGACATCAGGCAGCGCGGCGACCCCGCCAAACCCCGTGTTTACCGCGACATCAACGCCATCCTCAACAAAGGCCGTCAATGCCGCATGAACGTCCTCTCCGTATTCCAACGGGCGGAAGCTGCCGTCACAGGCGGAGGAACTGCCCGTTCCCAATACGGCACCTTCCTCATGGCCCGGTACAAGAAACCAGAATGGAAGATGTTCGTTGACCTCTGGCCGTGGCTCGCCCCATCCAAAGTCCACGGGCGGATGGCCATATATGACGGTGACTCCTACCGCTACGTACAAGTCGGGTGCGTGTTCGACCTCGCCATCGAGACGCCCACACTCGTACCTGAGGCAGTGGACTACGTCCTCTCCACCCGTCCCGCGTCCGTCCCCGTCCCGCGCCTGCCATTGACCGGACGCACGGACGGGACGGAACTCGTCAACGAGTCCTCTACGCCGATCACCCTGCGTGACGCGTGTGAGGGTCCTAGTGCCATCCTCTCCACCACCCTCGCCAACGCCCAACGAGCGGTATCCCGAGACAAAACTTTTCCTAAAGATGTTGGAAAACAGGGTCAAGCCCTTGTGTATTCGAGGGCTGCTCTGCTACTATGGGAGGAACAACGGAACGCTAACCAGCCCCGAAGGAAGGTCACGACATGATCCTCTCTCTCATCACCCTTCTCGCTATCATCGTCGGCGAGATCCTACTCTCCGTCTTCCTACATCGCAGCTACACTAAGATGATGCGCATCCGTGACACTCAATTCGAGGAGACTGTCAGAATTATAACCGATATCAAAGAACACCTCCAAGACATCCACATGTTCGCAGAGGAAGTGACACGATGATCCCCCTACCTGCCATACTTGAGTACAACAAACCACGACAATGTAAATGGTTTTACATGTGCACGAACATGACATTACAAGGTATCGAACACCCTATCTGCGGATACGTTCCTATCTGCACCCGCTGTCGCGACAAAGCATACAATATCATCCACCGAGACGACTAAAGGAGACCACCATGCTGACCACAACCTGCCAGCTCATCGAGAACGGGATAATCTCCGGCCCTACCCACCTCATCGGAAACATAGACCCTATTTGGCCACTATGTAACCGCCACAGCATCCGACCATGCCAACCAACAGCCACCGCATTCCACCTCACAGACAGAAGCCACGCCACCTGCAACCATTGCCTCTGCGCGGTACACGGCACCCCCCTCGCACTCCCCCTCCCGCAAAGGACAAACCATGGCAGACACGCAACCACTCGTCATTGACGAACAAGGGAATTTACTCGACGGGTATCCACCCATCACCTACACCGAGACAGCGCTACTACCATACATCAAACCTATCGGTCCCACCTCCCCGGCACAACCAAAAGGATGGGAGATTAAACTACCGCTCTATCACAGAGCATGGGAATTCATCACAGACGGGCGCGGCATCATCTACGGCTCCATCGGTGCCATAGGATGCGGACTCGCCTACGTTGGGTACCTCATCATCACCGCCATCATATCCGCCATCCACATCGCTGCCGCTGCTGTCGCCACCTACGGTGCCAGTGTCCTCACTATCATCATCCTCGGCTGGGTAGCCCTAGCCCTATCTAGACACGGCACCAAACAACCAGACGCGCTCGTACTCAAAGGGTGTAACAACGGGCCAACACCCGGCTCACACACCGTCAAACTCTGCAACGGAAGGCACCACTGATGCTTGAAGACATGCCCGAGATCGCCAAAGAAATCTCCGACAATCTCGACAAATACTTCCCCACTGAAGAGAGAAGGATCCGACAAGTACTAGTGGTAATGGAAGAATGCGGCGAATTCGCAGCGGCTTTCCGGCGGGCTAACGGTATGGCCAGACAGACCGGCTCATGGAAAGAAGTCCGCGAAGAGCTAGCCGACGTAATTATCAGCGCTTTCGTCGCCGCCCACGTGCTAAACATCGACCTAGAATGCGAAGTGCAAGACAAGATCCGTACCATAATGTCTAGAGGAGGATACTAACCATGTGGTCGCTATTCGGTCACAAATGCGACCCTTCGGACGTTAGACAAGGGTCATGCCCGCAATGCGGAACTATCTGGACTAAGGTCTCAGAGACCAGGATCAACATATCCGGGCTTAAAGGTCGCGACGTACGGAACGAGAACGGCGAACGCTATCCACTATTCTAACAACCTACTACGCCTAGGAAGGCGCACCTGATGGGAATCTTCAACAGTCGAGACAAAGAGTGGGAAGACGAATTCGACGCTCGCCTCAAAGACCCGAATGTGGAAAAGGATGTTATGCGAAACCTGGGCATCATCCGGCCCCGAGAGGTACGCGTCAAAGACGACGCCGGAACAATGAGACGCCGCAACGGCGACGGGTGCTGCAACTGCGGACAATGGTCCGTCGACCAACACAACGCGGATTTCAGCGACAAACCCGTCGTAAAACACAGCCACCACCACGATGAACCAGAACCGCGTGAAGATGGTCCTAAACTTTTCTTTGGGATCTTCTAAACTCTGCTATTGACAGATTCGACCTGACATGAGAGGATTAGTGACATGGGAATCTTCAAGAGCAACGCTGAGAAATGGGCAGAGGCCAAACTAGGCCCAGAGCGTAACGCTCGCATGAAGC
>JBOHUW010000313.1:0-2788 GCA_050734895.1 Candidatus Dormibacteraceae bacterium
ACTTTCTGGTGATCCCAGCGCGCTCGTAGCAGCTTTAACTGAGCTGGGAGTTGGTTACGAATATACGCATAATCCAATACAGTCCCTGGAAACTTACGAAGCGGCACTTCAAAGCTGTGACCAAGCATCGCCACTGCTACGGTCGCGTCTGTATGCCGCATCCGCGGCAGCCTATGGCCAAGCTGGTCGAGCAACTGAAGCGAAACATTACATTAGTCTGGCATATGAAGGGTTTCCCACTACCCCGGAGCGGGAGCCACATCATATGTTCGCGGATAGCGGGATCTATCTGATCGCCTTCTACGAAGGGATAATGCATCTTGAGCTAGGCCAGCCAAAAGAAGCCGACCGGGCATTGGAGAGCTACCTGCAGCATCCATCAGCGAATTTCATACCCGAAAGGAATCGCTTAGAAATTGTTAATCAGCAAGCGCGAGCGGCGATTCATAACAACGATTTGGATAAGTACACTCTCTTCCTTGACGACTCAATAAAAGGATCGCTTGCCATTAAGAGCCGAAAGCGATTCGAGGAGGCTCTTACCACCTACCGCCAAGAGATTCCCGAACTGTGGCGGCGTGAGCCAGCAATAAAACATCTTGCTGAGCAATACCAGTTGAGTGAAGGAGCTCTAAATGGTTAGATCTTCGCTAGCAGAATAGGCGATCTTTGACTAGGCAGGATCTGATATCAATTAAAAACCGCCAGCAATAGCTAACGGAAGTCGCTCGAGGTGCCGGCAGCGAGGCGCGTCGGCGTAGATGGTTGGAATACGCAGGGCGTCGGCTTGGTTGTGGTGGTCATGCGAATCGGGGTGTCGCTGACGACAATTCGGGGCGAGAACAACGTCGAGGCGGCGATCGTCGCCGCTCAGGAAGCCGTTGATGCCGGACTCAGCGACGTCTGGTTCGGGCAACGCTTCGACACCGACGCGATCGGCTTGGCCGGCATCGTCGGCCGCGCGATCCCGGGCTTGCACATCGGGGTCGCTGCGGTCCCGATCTTCGCTCGGCACCCGATCTTGATCAGTTCGCAGGCCCAAACCAGCCAGGCCGCTACCGGCGGCCGCTTTCGGCTCGGACTGGCCCTCGGAGCCCCGGCGCTCATCGAGCCGGTCTTCGGTATGCCCTACCAGCGGCCGGTTGCCCTCCTACGCGAGTTCCTCACCGCCCTAAACCCGCTGCTGCAAACCGGAACCGTGGACTTCCACGGAGAACTGATCACCGCGACCACGCCTATGTCGGCCGCGGTCGCGGGAGCTGCCCCCTCAGTCCCAGTCCTGGTTGCCGCCATGGGTCCCCAAGCGCTGCGCGCCACCGGGGAACTCGCCACCGGTGTGCTGCCCCGCCTTGCCGGCCCTGGTGTCCTGGCCAGGCGGATCGTCCCTACCGTGACCGCGGCCGCGGAACGCGCCGGCCGACCAGCGCCAGAGATTGTGGCCATCGTGCCCGTCGCTGTCAGCGCCGACCCCGACCATGCCCGACGCACCGCCCGGGAACGCCTGGCCTTCTACGAAACCATCCCGTCCTACCGTCGCGTTCTCGACGAAGAAGGTGTCGAACGGGCCGGAGACCTTGCCATCATCGGAGACGAGGACACCATCGGTGCTGGACTCCAGCGCTACCTCGACGCTGGAGCGACCGAGATCATCGCTACCGAGACCGACCTGGGTGGGCCCGCTGAACGCCTACGCACCTGGCAAGCCTTGGGACAGCTCACGAACTGATGGGTCAATGCTGACTGCTGGCGCGATGTGGGGCTCGACATAATCACCCGCTGCTTGGCGAGTGGTCCGACGAGCCGTTAGGGGCTGCAATGGCGCGGTCGTGGCTGACGCGTTGCAGGCAGACGCGCATTTCCGCCGGCGCGCTCGGTCCGCCGATGCGGTCGAGCAGCGGGTGCGACATCATGCCCACCTACTGAATCATGTAGCCGGTTTACTCGATTTCGGAGAAAATGTTCTCAGAATGGTCTCAGTCAAGCTCACCGAGAAACGGTAACCCACAGAAAGGAGCACAACTTGAACTTAAAAAGGTGGCTGGGGAGGTAGGACTTGAACCCACGATCTCCTGGTTCAGAGCCAGGCGCCTTACCAACTTGGCCACTCCCCAATCTGCCAGTAGAATTCTACCTCGTAGTTTACTCTCCTCGAGGCCATCCTGGCCCCGCTCCAAACTACATCGTCTCAATTGCGCCAGCTACGATAAGGATAATGATCGAACGTCGCCGCCAAATAGCTCTCCGCTGGTTGCTTTGGTTGGCTCCCGGATTGGAGATCAAAAGGTGGCTGCTCCTCCTCGGAGCGGGCATCCTGGTCTTGGAGCTGGGGGCAGCCTACCTGCTCAAGGATTTTTATCTACAGGTGAATGGTCTCCCTCGCCAATTTTACTGGATCACCCTCCAATTTCTGTCTCGTGGGACCCGCGCCCTAACCTTCGGCATCGTCGGAGTAGGGCTCGTGGTCTATGCCTTCTACAAACTCCAGCGTTCGGTGCTTGGCCCATTTATCCCCGGTGCCAGCCAAAGGGGAATGGCCAACCTCCTTTATACCTATCGCTCTCGCAACCGTGGTCCAAGACTCGCCGTAGTTGGAGGCGGTACCGGAATGTCGACCTTGCTGCGCGGGCTCAAAGAGCACAGCTCAAATTTGGCGGCAATCGTTACCGTGGCCGACGATGGCGGCTCCAGCGGCCGGTTGCGAGCCGAATACCGAATCCTACCCCCCGGAGATATTCGGCAATGCCTGGTCGCCCTCGCCGACGCCGAACCGCTGGTCAAGGACCTCTTG
>JBOHUW010000314.1:0-2783 GCA_050734895.1 Candidatus Dormibacteraceae bacterium
CTCCATGGCACCTGCGGGAAAGCAAGGCTCTATAGTCGCAAAGGTGGCCTTGGGCATGAACCTGGGCATCATCCTTGGGATGCCAATCGGTACCTTCGTCGGCTACTCCCTTGGCTGGCGAGCGACATTCACTATGGTCGCAGCGATCACCATTGTTGCCTTGCTCTTAGTCTTGCTGACCATCCCCAACCGGCCAAGCACCCCACAACAGGTTCCGTGCTAAGTGGTCTCAACGTCCACTATCAGCTGGATAAGCTAATTGAACACTTCGCCGCCCTCCGGTAGGCTGTTCAACAAACTGCTTCAGGCGACCCAACGCTTCATCCACTCCGCAGAAATCTGGTTTAAATAGTCACGAACGGTAAGCAGCGCCCGTGGCTCTAGCTCCCAGATCCTCTCTCGGCCCAGCTTTGAGCTGTGAGCAATACCGGATCGGGCAAGCACGTGTAGGTGTTTGGTCACCGCCTGGCGGGTGACCTGGTTCTCTGCCGTAAGCCGAGTTATGGATAACGGGCCCTCCGTGCCAAGCTGGATAACCAGCCGGAGCCGAGTTTTATCGCCCAGGGCCGCAAAGACGGGGGCTGCGGTTTTTAGAAGATGCGGATCCACTGAAGGCTAGGTCGGCTGAACGACATACCGTTCGATGACCTCCATCTGTTGAGCCCAGCCCTCTTCGTTCTTCCGATAGGCCTCGGCTCGGCGAGTAAGCGGAATGCTATCGAAGCCGGATTCAACTACCGTGAGCAGGGTACCCTCCTCGCCCTCCTGGAGCCCGAAGGTGACGAGGGTTGTCGGTTCGCTGCTGTAGTCGACACTAGGCTCAACCGCGTATGGATGCCATCGCCAGGAGAAAAGCCGCTCTGGCTCCATCTTCTCGATGACGATCTCGAAGGTCACATGCTCGTAGCCCTGGTGGGTAACTCGTCCTTTAACGCAGGCGCCAGGGGCAAATGAACCAGTCAGTTCCATGCCAAACCACTGGCCGAACGCTTTGGTGTCGGCCAGTGCCTGCCAAACCCGTTCTCCAGGGGCCCGTATCAAGACATTCTTCTCAATACTATCGGTATTCATTAATACGCAATCTCTTGGCTGCATATTAGCATGTCGATCGAGACGAGGCAACCAGTGCCACATATTCAGAAACGCCCATCCACCACCGAGAGATGATGATTCTGAGCCGTCTGCAGAAGGTCTCCATCCCCGCAGACCAGGATATCTGCATGGAATCGGAGGGCAGCAGCCAAACGTACAGCATCATAGCCACGCAGGCTCTCTTGTGCAGCTATGCGACCGGCTGTTATGCAGAGGGACAAATCAGGGATAACAACCTCAATATTCGACCAAAGCTTGACTAGATTCCTGTTGGCCTGTTGGTAGTTTGCAATCCGATTTGCCCGATGAGCAGCGGCTAACGCAGCACAAGCTTCTGCATACAATATTGATGCCCCGCCTATCGCTTGTGCAGCCTGCCAAGCACGCCGAACAGTGATGCCTCCTGGCTCGTTCAGAAAAAGCTTGAGTAAAGCTGAAGTGTCAAAATATGCCCTCACCGTCGCTGATCGCGGATCAAGTCGACGATGGAGCCCCCTTTCACTTCTACTAAACGATCAGGCAACCAGCGTATCGATGAACGGGCTGGAATCAACTTGCCTTCGGCTATTAGCTGAGCAATCTGCTCATCCGCACCACCAGTAAGGGGCGAAATCCGGGCTACTGGTTTGTCACGCTCTGTAACGATTACCTCTTGCCCGTCCTTGACGGCTGCAATATAGGAACTCAGCTTCGACTTAAGCTCTCGGATACCCACTGTTGAAGCAACCACATCCATGATTTTATTGTAACTACAATCTATTCTGAATTGCTCGAAATAAGTATTAGCCATGGGCATATCCTAGTAACTATAAGTTCATAAATCTAGGTTGGTTGTTAAGAAGCTGAGACCATCTAGGTATTCTTGGTTTATGTCAGTTCCTCCCGCCCGACCTGCCGATCTCGAGCTCGGTGTAGACAAGGCGAGAGTAGTCATCGACTGCCGAGTGGAGGTGGCTGACCGGTTGGCCGATCCAGCCAATCGAGGCGCTGCAGGCCATAGCCGCAGAGGGCAGCCAGCCGATGCGGGTCCAGCTTGCGCTCCTGTCGCAGCCTCAGAATCTGTGCCTCTACTGCTTTGTCAACTCGGAGAATTATCGGGTGTGATGTGAGGGTAGATCAGGTTCATGTGCACACAGATTCTCCCGAGCTAATGCTGGCTGCTCTCAGAACTGCAACTATCGCAGAAAAATCATTGTCCCTATGAAATCACTTTTGGTCAGGCGCCCCCTTCTCACGTTTTTCACTCTAGCCTATGCTATATCTTGGATTATCTGGCTACCTCTTGTGCTCTCTAAGGGGACAGGGATAGGGGTAGTTGCCTTGGATATGACAAATCCTTTGACCTGGACCCCAGTAGTTATTATTGGTTCGTTCGGACCAGCTCTAGCAGCAGTAGCCGTTTCATTTGCCTCAGGAGGTGCTCCTGCTGTTAAGCATCTGCTTAGCCGCCTGATTTGTTGGCGCGTCAACTGGTTCTGGTATTTAACTGCCTTATTGATTCCAGCAATAGCGATTTTGATAGCTGTCGCTCCTTACGGGATTACCAGTTTTTATCAGGTAATCATTGGTGGAGTTTGCAGGTTTTTGAGGCAGTGGAGAGCGTCTGAGGAGAGGAAAGACGTTCGTTCCGGAAGAAGACCCTCTTGTGGCAAAGTGTTGATGTTCTACCAACCAACATCCACCACCAAGAG
>JBOHUW010000315.1:0-2777 GCA_050734895.1 Candidatus Dormibacteraceae bacterium
CCCCATCAACTATCACTTCAAAGAAGTGGTCGAGCCCGGCCGAATGAAGGACGGCTCGACAGTTGGCGCTGGAAGAGACCACCGCCCGCGCCATTCCGGCAGCCGCCATCCGCTCCAGGTAGCGGAGCGAGCCGGGGTAAGCGGCCACCCCTTCGGTGTGAATCAGCCGCAGCACCAGCTCATTCTTGCGATTGCCCAATCCGGAGACCGTCTCTTTGCCCGGAGCATCATCAGGACTTCCCAGCGGGAGTTCGATCCCCCGCGAGGCAAAAAATGAGCGAATCCCATCGAGACGCGGTTTGCCGTCGACGTACTGGTTGTAGTCGCTCGCCTCATCGAAAGGCACAAACTTCTCGCCTCGCTGTTCAGCGCGTTGGCGGAGGTAGTCATCGAAGGTCCGCTTCCAGGCCGCGGCATGCACCTTGGCGGTTTGGGTGAGCACCCCATCGAGATCGAAGAGGCACGCCTTGATCTGAGCGGGCAGCCCGAGTGAGGTGCGGGCTTCCTCTCCTACTGTGGACATCGCCACCATCCTAACCAGAGCCGAAGCTGAGTGCGGGAAACTTATCGGAGATGATCCGCTGCGGCTGGATGTTCGACCGCTGCCGACCCAGGCGGTAGAGCAGCCAGCCCGGGCGTACTGCCGGCGGCCGGAGGTTGGGGACATCGGTTAGGTGGTGATCGACCGAGACCAGATAACGTGCCCCCGCCTCGGCGGCCAGGGTGGCCAGATAGTCGTCGCCCCGGTCCAGAGTTGCCCCCCACCTGGTCGGCGGATCGGCAATTATAGCTGCCCGCTGCCTGATTCCGGCAACGAAATCTTTCGCCTGCTCCGGGGTTAACCAGGGTCGGAACTTTGGCCGCTCCAGGACCCACTCCAGCTCTTCCAGGAGGTGGGGCGAAACCACAACCTCGATTGCTTCCTCCTGCCAAGCCTGAAGCAGAGCGGCGGCCGCCCCGCGCTTGGAGATGGCAGCGGCGATCAGGACGCAGGGGTCGATCACTATCCGCGGTGGAGGATCGGGGAGGGTGGCGGTCATTGGTGGCCCTCCTCGGATGGGGTTGGCGGAGGTGCTTCTCGCTCCTCCCGCATCCGGTGCAGCTCCTCATGGGCCAAGTAGTAGGCCTCATCGTCAGAAAGTTCGGGGGGAAGGGGATCGGAGTTGGCGGGGTGTTTTTCGGACATAAGACCAGCCTATCGGCGGTCGATTGGTTCGTCCAGCGGGGGTGTTAAGGGGGCGGTTAATCGGGAAATGGAGATCGCTAGGTCAAATGGAAATCATTACACGCTGGGACCTGAGTCATCTGGGCCATCCTTACCTAGGTCATCGTTTTCCTTCTTTTCCTTCGTCTTTTTTGTATTTTCAGCTGCAGGTCTATCCCCAGGCTTTTTTGGAATAAAATCGCTAAGTCGTAGGCCAACCAATAACCCACTAATCACCCCAACCAGGATAATTGGTGGCACCCAAGTGGGCCCACTCAACAATACATCTTCTAACTGCCCCCCTATTTCTTCGACTCCATATGCGATAGCTGCAATTGGAACGATAATCCAATAGCCTATTTCCCCTTTTCCCTGGCCCATAATTCTCAACTTACATTCGCTCGGCCGACAGTGGACGGACAATCCAGCTTCGGACAAAATCAGGCCTCAGTGAACCTCCCGATCGCCCCGCCTTTTCGCCCTCGCCACTCGCGCCACCTCCCAACCGGTAAAGCCGGCGGCCACCGTCGCCACACCGGCCTCGAATCCTGCCCACACCGGATGGCCCGCCGCCAACACCCCAGCCGCGGTGCCAAAGATGCCAGTAAAAACAGTCCCGGTTACGATATCGCCGGCCGAACTCGCCCCTCGATCAATTCTCCCTCTCATAATCAATATAGTTCGACTCGATCGCGGATATGAGACGGACGATTGATCAATAAGGACCGGATGATCAAGCAGAGGAATATCGAGGTTGGTATCCGGCAAAATCATCGGGCAAGCTTCCCCTCCGCAAGCTCCTCATAAATCTCTCGCCGATTTATCTCGCCAACCACCCTCCCTGGAAACACCGGAATATTCAGATCAAAAGTATCGGGGGCCGATTTTTTCAGCCCGAGTAAATACTCCAAGTGCCGCTCGAGCGCATCAAGAACCAGCTGGTTCTTGAGCTGATGAAGATCGTGAGCCAACAAATCAAGCTGCCCCAAAACCTTCTCATGCTGCTTGGGAACGTCCCCATTCAACTGCATAGCTTCATTGTGACAATGTGTAGGGGTATGGACGTAGGAAGGCAGGTCCCCTATTGAGGCTACAATTTAATCATGAATGAAGCTGCGAAGAATAGTCACGAACGGTTGGCCGAGCTTATTGCCAGTGGAGCCGCAACTCCGGCCCAACGAGAGACCCGTAGTCGGCCCGAGCCAACTCAATTCCCGGGTGGAGCAATAATCAGCGATCTGGTCCAGGACCAACGTCGCTAAATAAGTCAGGTGAATCAGCCTACCGCCACTAGTCACTTCCACTTCTCGCCGCGGCCCAACCGGGCGGCCGAGATCAGCTGGCAGCCGTGGTCGGAAACAGCCTTTACTGCCGCCCAAGCTGCCGACCGCCCAATTCTCCTGGCCATCTCGGCCGTCTGGTGTCACTGGTGCCACGTCATGGATGAGACCACCTACTCCAACGAATCGATCATCGAGCGGATCAACGACCGGTTCGTCCACATTCGAGTGGATAACGACCAGCGCCCCGATATCAATGCACGCTACAACATGGGTGGGTGGCCGACGACGGT
>JBOHUW010000316.1:0-2769 GCA_050734895.1 Candidatus Dormibacteraceae bacterium
CAGTTGAACACCGACCTATCGCACGCACGGTCTTGGCGGCAAGACCCGTCACCGATGCGATGGCCCGATCAGACAACTCCGGGTGAGAACGGATAATACGGGCGGCGGCCGCGGTCCGGTCCGTCAATGAGAGAGGCAACCCATGCCTGACATTGGCCTCGACTGCTAAAACGAACGCATCTCCTTCATCGCCCTCAAAGAACTGTACCCTGATCTCATCCTGACCACGCAGCACGGCAGCCCGCAATCGATGCATTCCGTCGATAACCCGCATGGTGGAACGATCCACAATAATCGGTGGTAGCGGGACTTCCGATTCGGCAAGGGCTCGGACGTGATCGGTGCTCTCCCCTTCAAGTCGCGGCGAGTCAGAAGACCGCAAGGAGCTGATCGTAACCGTAACTACCGGACAGTTGCCTTGCTGAGGCCTTCGCCACGAGGCAACCGGATACACATCATCGTGCACCGGAGCTCTGTCGCGAACAGCTTCGCCCCGACTTGACATTGGATAACCCCCTTGTAACCACGAAGTCATCGAATTGGAGCGGAAGAAAACCTGCCACTGCGTATTAAGAGGTAACACCCGTCATGTGCATGCCCTTAGTCACTACGTAGAACCGAAAAGCGCCCCCGATCAAGTAATCGCCGTCCCGTAGGTTTACGGACCGCAGTCTGTCCACTAAGGTCGGTCTCTCATTTTCGCCAGGACCTAGGAATGACAGGTTTCCGCTGGCAAACGGCCAACCGTGCTCGACGGTGAACGACCCAGCCAACTCATCACTCTGGTCCAGGTTGGAACAGCATGAGATGCACAGGGGATTAGCGAGTTTCGTAAGATCCCAAGCCGTCATCAAATTTGAACGGTCCGGCACGATGAAATCCCCTGGTGGATCGACCGAAGCAAAGTGGTCGATAAGCTCCATTCCCGGACAATCCGAATGGCCCCTTGTATGGCGGGCTAGGACAAATAGCCTTGACCTGTCACAGACCACTGACTCAGGGCTACGCTGCGTCGCCACTTCAGTCCTTACCTGCCGAGCGCAACTTCTAACGGCCTTCGCTGTCGGTGGTTGATCGAGACGCAACACGTACGAGGTCCGGATCTCCTGGCGAGGGTGTGCGGCGTGGAGGTGGGCTCATACTCCTAACTCCCTTCAGGACCGCCCGTCTGCTATAGCGGACGAACGACTCGCTCACCATACGCCCGAAGGGTCGGCACTTGTCAACTATGGCGGACTAGGCGAGGATGAACTGTCGTCTACGGTCCGCCATGGCGGACACTTCTGCGGTTTCGGGCCAGCTTCGAGCTGAAGGGAGGCTCGCTGTGGATCGAGGTCAGAGGGCATCTGACCCCACCCAGGGTGATCTTGCGCGCAAGATCAACCATCTGGTCGCCACGCTGTACGCGGATGAGCGCAGTCGCCCGGGCTTCGCGAAGCTGGCGCAGCAGATCCGTGAGACCACCGGGTCGCCAATTTCCAGCACTTATCTGTGGGAATTGGCGACAGGTAAGAAACATAACCTCACGCAGAGCACCTTGACTACCTTCGCAAATTTCTTCGGCGTGCCGCGGGAGTACTTCCTCGACGACGAAGTCGCAGCTCGGGTTGACACCCAACTGGAACTCGCCCTCGCTCTACGCAACCGCAAAGTCCGGTCGATCGCCCTTCGAGCCGAGGGGTTGTCAGACGGGACTCTGGACTCGATCTTGACCATGATCACCCAGGCGCGGAAGATTGAAAGACTTCCTCCGCGTGAGGAAAAAGATGATCTGCCAAAATCGGACAGCTGACTGCCGGGAACGGAACAATTCCGTCCGCTCAATAGGTGTCCATCTGAGGATTATGGCGACAACATGACTACACGGAAGATCTACAAGAAATGCAAGGCGATAGTGAATGGTCTCAGTATGCCTAGGCCGTTCTCCGTGGACGCTCTCATCCATGAACTTGCCAATCAACGGGGCCGCCCTATACACTTGTACGCGCTGCCGAGTGGCTTTACCATTAATCTATGCGGGCTGTGGATATCCACCCACGCGCACGACGAAATCTACTTTGAGGACAAGGCGACCTCGTTTCATCAAGATCACATCATTTTGCATGAGATTGGCCATATTGTCTGTAATCATGGAGTTGACTATTCGGCTAGCAGAGCCAATTTTGCTAGATTCCTGCCAGATCTCAGTTCCGGTCTGGTCGAACGACTCTTGGCTCGGACGAACTACACCAGTGAACAGGAGCAGGAGGCTGAGTTGGTCGCCAGTCTAATTCGCACTGTCGCAGGGTCTTTCACCGCACTGCCGTCGGCCGGTGTGCGGGGCGAGCTTGAAATTGCTCTGGGAATTCGAGAGCAAGAATAAAACTATGACTATCGCTTCAGTGTATAATTTCGGCACCTCGATAGAATTGCTTGGCGCACTATTTCTGTGGTTAGCTGTTTTTCTCCGAGCGCCAACGGCTCTACGTTCGCGCCAGCAGCGCATGCTACTTTTTGCTGTCATTGGAATTGCAGGGTCAATCACCGCCTACCTCGACCCTGTAACCGCAATCCTCAAGCGAACTTTCGTCTTTGCTCAGAGCTGCGATCTGTTTCTGAACGTGTGGGGCGTTCTCAGTTCCGCGCTTATTTTGGACTTCGTTCTAGCGGCCACTTCTCAACGTCGTTCATGGTTGATCTACAGTCTGATGAGTGCCACGATTGTCGTCTTGATCCTGCTCAATGCCACCATTGCTCCTTACTCCGGCTGTGTCAACACAATCCAGGTAC